>DAOVLD010000002.1 GCA_030631445.1 Bacteroidota bacterium | reverse complement strand
TGGTTTCCGAAGCTTATTGCTGATCCTGTTCCCGAAACTGCAGTTCCAATATTCGATCCATCTTTCTGTAACTGGTAATCGATCCCAACTTCCGAACCGGATAATCCAACTTCAACACCCGTTCCTCCTATACAATAGGGACCTCCTCCGGTAACTGAATAGGCAACTGGTAATGGATCGATCGTAACATTAACCGAGCCGGTCATGGTATTGAAGCAACCTGTTGAAGAATTGGTTGCAGATACCGTGTAGGTCCCTGCACCTGTTTGATTCCCAAAAGTAATTGGTGTTCCGTCTCCCGCGACAGGACTTCCTGTATTTACACCATCCAGTAACAACTGATAATCAACATTGTTCTCAGAACCTGACAGGCTGACTTCCATGCCACTACCTCCTGAACAATAAGATCCTCCACCTAATACATTTTGAGGAACAGGCAAAGGATTAACAGTAACAACTGCACTTCCTGAGACAATTCCACCTGAACAAATTGCATCATCAACCGAGACCAATGTATAGGTACCATTGGTACCTGTATTTATAGTATACGAATCATTGGAAGTGTTAACCTGAGGTTGATTTTCACCGTTAATAGCATATACAAATGTAAAGTCAGGCGTTCCTGTAAGACTAACTATTACGTTTGTCGTCTCTCCCTGGCAAATGGTTCCGCCCCCGCTTATTGCTGCTTCCGGTAAGGGTTTAATTATTACATCGACCAATCCCGTCATTGTGCTGGTACAACCAGTTGTTGTATTGGTTGCAAAAACGGTGTATGTGCCTTCAGTAGTCTGGTTTCCAAAACTGATTGGTGATCCATCGCTGCCTCCCACAGGGCTTCCTATATCAGTATTATCTACTTTTAATTGATATGAAACCCCAGTTTGTGAATTGGATAGTCCTACAGGAACTCCTGAACCTCCTGCACAATATGATCCTCCACCTGTGACATTATAAGCTGTTGGTAATGGATTAATAATAACATCGACCGATCCGGTCATGGTATTTTGACAGGTGGTAGCAGGGTTTGTTCCGATTACGGTATATGTACCTGCACTTGTTTGGTCGCCAAAGCTTATAGAGGATCCGGTACCGATAACCGGGCTTCCTATATCGGAACCATTGAGCTTTAACTGATATTCAAAACCATTTTCTGAATCAGCCAGGTATACAGGTTTTCCGTCACTTCCTGCACAGTATGATCCACCTCCAATGACTTCATATTGATTAGGTAATGGATTAACAGTAACTGTGGACGTTTGCAATAATTCAACGCTGCAAGTGGAAGAAATGGTTGTTGCATAAACGTTATAAACCGTTGTTGATGAGGGAGTAACATCGAAGGTAAGATCTCCTCCCGTGCCGTCTTTAGGCGCACCTACAGGGCTGTTATCCGAATCAAGCCGTAACTGGTAACTGACGGTTGTTTCAGAATTACTGACTATAATAGATGCTGTTTCATTCAGACAAATAACCGGATCACTGACAGTAAGATTATTTAATGGATAAGCATATACTGTAACAGTAATCACATTAGAATAAGCAGTACCACATCCCTGGGTTGATATGGCTGCCCTCCGGTATTGAGTGGTCTGCGTCAAATTATTCGTTTCAGTAAATGTTGGATTCGTTGCCCCGGTAATGTCAGTCCAAGATCCGGCACCAACTTTATCCTGCCATTGATATATAAATCCACCGCCTCCTGTGGCTAGACCCTCATTTGTGAATGCTGCCGGAATATCATTATTACAGATTTCCTGATCTGATCCTATTGTACCACCTAATAATTCAGCATATACAGTAACAGTTATTTCATTCGAATAGACCGTTCCACATCCCTGGGTTGATATAGCTGTCCTCCTATACTGGGTGGTCTGTGTCAGGTTATTTGTTTCAGTAAATATTGGATTCGTTGCCCCGATAATGTTAGTCCAAGACCCGGTACTAACTTTATCCTGCCATTGATAATTAAATCCTCCACCTCCGGAAGCAGAACCTTCGTTTGTGAATCCAGTGGGAGTTGTACTGTAACATATCGTTTGATCTGAACCAATAGTCCCTGATACTAATTCAGTATATACATTAACCGTTACCTCATTTGAATACACAGTTCCACATCCCTGGGTTGATATAGCCGCCCTCCTATATAGGGTGGTCTGTGTCAGATTATTCGTTTCAGTAAATGTTGCACTCGTTGCTCCTCCAATGTTGGTCCAGGAACCGGCACCAACTTTATCCTGCCATTGATAGTTGAATCCTCCGCCTCCTGAGGCAGACCCTTCGTTTGTAAAACCAGCAGGTGTTGTATTGTAACATATATTCTGACTTGAACCAATGGATCCGGGTAAAAGCACTGCATAAACGGTAACAGTTATTGTATTAGAGTATGCAGTTCCACATCCATTGGTTGCCACCCTTCGATAGCAGGTTGTTTCTGCCAATGCAGATGTGTCATAGGTTAATGTATTCTCTCCCAAAGATGTCCATCCTCCTGTACAATTGGTCTGGTATTCCCAGTCGTAAATCCATGCACCATCGCCTCCCGATGGACTGGTTATATTCGTAAATGGATTTGGGTCTCCACCATCACATATTCCATGATTACTCCCGATCTGACCCCCATCAACATCGTTATATACAGTAACTGTAATAACATTTGTGTATACTGTATTACAACCTTTTTTTGGTATGGATCCTCTTCTGTATTGGGTTGTTTCAGTCAGATTATCACTTTCAGTATAATCATTGCTGGTCGCACCAGATATATCTGTCCATGATCCTGCTACTATTTTCTTTTGCCATTGATATGAATCAAAATTAGTTGGTGTAGCACAACTTGAAGTATCTGCTCCGTCTTGAATACTGGTGAATTGTGCCGGACTAGTATTATAACAAATCGTTTGATCCGATCCAATTGAACCAGGATCCAAAGGTGCATACACATCAATATAATTATTTTTAGTCTCAGTATCTTCTATAAGAGCTGCCGTATCTTTTACGGTTAATGTTACATCTTTTTCCCCGCAATTAGTATAAGAAACAACATGAGGCCCTTTAGTAAAAGCACTATCAGGAACAGCACCCACCCCAAAACTCCAGATATAAATAGTAGCGGTATCACCAAAATCAGTTGAATTATCTGTAAAAGTTACGTCTGAAGTAGTACATACTTCCGTTATATCAGCTGAGAAATTAGCTGTTTCTTGAGCATATAAAACAAAATTTAAACTTATAAACGGATAAATAAGTATTAGGAAGAAAAGCCTGGAGATTTTCATTATCGAGTTTTTTTTACTTACGTGAACCGGTAAAAGGAAGAGCTCTCCAGAATTATTAATCGACTTTCAAACTCCCCTGTGCATTTATTTTAATCAGAGTGATCATACTATTACCTTCGAATTCGGTAGAACCAACTAAAATAAAACCTCCATCGCTGGTTTGTTCAACCGCAAATCCTGTCTCATCACTTGAGCCGCCAAATTTTTCAGTGATCAGTTCATTGCCCTGCTCATCGGTCTTTATAAAATAAACATCTTTACTTGCCGCAAATTCAAGCGAACCTACCAGGGCAAAGCCACCGTCATCAGTAGTTATGACTGCATTACCTTCTGAAAGGTTGCTTCCGCCAAATTCTTTTTCGAATACCGGTTCCGAATATATATTTCCCTCAAGCTTAACGAGGATCATAGAGGTTGTACCACCCAGGGAAGTGGTCCCGGTAAATACATAACCATCAGTTAAAACCTGCAATTCCTTGCCTTCATCAAATTCAAGTCCGCCAAATGTTTCAGCCGTTCTGATACCCCCTGAATAATTGGTCTGAACAAGAAGAATATTTGTATTGGCTTGTCCGGTTTTCGAGTTGGATGTAGTTCCAATAATAATATACCCATTATTATTATCTTCCTGAACACAGGTTCCATAATCATTCCCTTCAAAACCTATTGTTTTCGACCATAAACTGTCGCCAAGAGAATTGGTTTTTAGCAAAAGAACATCTGTTTCGCCACTTATAATTGCATCGGTGCTTCCCGTAATAATAAATCCTTCATCAGAAGTAAGCTGAATATAATTTCCCCTCTGGTTTCCGATTCCCCCTATTTGTTTGCTCCATTCTTCATTCCCTGAAGATGAAATTTTCACTAAAAAAACATCCGTATAATTACTCCCTGAAGAAGTGGTATCAGTAATTGCACCTATCAAAACAAAGCCTCCGTCGGAAGTAACCTGAAAAGCAGATCCAAGATCATTATTCTTTCCCCCAATGGTTTCCGACCACTCTTTATTTCCATACTTATCGGTTTTTATAAGATAAAGATCCGTTCCGTTTTCAGGGGTTGTAGTCGTACCCAGTATAGCATATCCTCCATCAGCAGTTTGTTTTACATCCACTCCCTGGTCCCATTGAAAACTACCAAAGAGTTTTATGAAGGAATCAGCTTGTTCTGGACTAATAGTAAAATCCTTGTTGCAAGAAACCAGAATTAAGGTTGCAATAGAAAAAAAACATATTTTTGATAAAATCTTCATTTTTTACCTTCTATTGGTTTTATATTGATTAATTGATTATCTGCCAGATCTTTTTTGGGGTTTATAAAAAGTGTATGCCCATCCAAGAGAAAACGACAGGTTATTCAATTTAAAATCATCATGAGTAAAGAAATATTTAAATATCAGTTCCTGTTCATTCTCATCAAATTTGTTTTCGGTTTTAATACAGTTATTCAGACCATAATTAAATCTCACATCAAAAAACAAGTATGAGTGTGTTATTTTATATTTTACTCCTCCGCCAAGAATGGCCCAGTAATGCAAGCTTTCTGTATTATTTTTAATGTCTATATCTGAACCCTTTATTTTAGCAAACTGCAAAGCTCCGGTTTCAACATACTCACGCGTTATTGTGCTTTTAGCATCCAACAGAAGGCTGGTGCCAAAACCGGCACGCAGGTAAGGATTCCATTTTTTTTCAGTCTGGAAACTATACGTAACTGTTAAAGGCAGTTGAATGGCTGTATGTGTTTCAATATAATTAATCCTTGCAAAATCATTCAATTTATCATTGTATTTGAACTTATTCCGGGTGTATAATAATTCAACAGAAAGTCTCCAATTCTTATGAAGGTAACGATCAATGAATAACCCTCCCTGCAAACCCATTCCCGATGGAGAATAATCTCCGGTATAATCATCCAGGTTTTCCGTATCAAAAGGTTCAAGTAAACTTATTAAACTTGTATTTAACCCCAAAGATCCTCCAATTGAATAAACAGGTACGGGGTTATAGGATTCAAAAAGATAGACGAATTCGGTTGGGTCGGTAGGAGTAATCTCATATTCAGGATATTGTTTTATATAATTAAGAATCTCCCTTTCAGCTTCCTGCTGATTATCGTCGAATAAATAGGAAAGGATCACTAGTTTAAAAGCCTGCAATTTATCTTCCTTTGAGAGGCCTCTTTTTATGCAGGGCTCAAGCAGTTGAGGTATCTCCTCAATTAACCCCTGAGTATAAAGTTTCTCAGCTTCCTGGAGTTTGAAAATACAATCCTGCTGCTGGCTGAAGCTAATATTCAGGATACTGACAACAAAAATAATAATACAACAGAACTTTTTTAACATATGTTTATCATTTATTCATTTTTACTACTAACATTAAGGGTTATATTTTTGCAGGTTGATTCATAATCAATATCTGATCCAACATATACATTCCATTCATCTGTGGTAAAGTTCCTGTTAAGTTGAGTGCAAATATCACCAGCCATGAATTCCGATCTGGTTGGCCTTGCAATAAGCAGGTCTTCCTGATTACTTCCTGCAACTAATTTCATACCGTCAGGGCTGAAAGCCACAGTTAAAACGTATCCTTCACTATCCCTGAAAACAACCGGTAAGTTTTCAAGGTCATCTGCCTCCCATATTTGGATGGTTCCATCCGTACTTGCTGTTGCAATTTGTTTATCATCCGGACTAAACTTAATATCCACTATCCTGGCCGTATGACCTCTGAGACTTTTAATTAATTCAATATCCTTCCAATTCCAAAGTTTCACATTTCCATCCAGATCTCCCGATACCAAAATATTTCCGGCATGGTTAAACTGAACAACGTTCACCTGATTATTCTCTTCATAATATAATTCCTGAACATTTTCCCAATTTCTTCCGCTCAACAAGACAATTCTTCCGTCCTTTGTGCCTGCGGCAATCACATTTCCATCAGGTGATACTGACAAGCTTTGGACTATATCGTCCTGCTCCCAGATCAGTTCGGACTTTCCTGTCTGAATATCCCAGAGAAGCACTTTTTTATCGGTACCGGATGAAACAAGATTCTTACTATTTGGGAAAAAAGCAACAGATTTAATCTTTTTTCCTTCATGCCCCTTCAAATTTTGGAGTATAAAGTTATTGGAAGTCAGATCAAGTAACTGTATGCCTATATTGTTTGTGCCACAAGCCAGCCACCTGCTATCAGGACTAACAGATAAAACACTGTTAATTGTATTATTACTTACCACTGTAGCAAACTCTTTTTCAGGATGTTGAATATCCCACTGAAAAACATTACCATCGCTACTTGCACTATAAAACAGGGTTGTACCAGGTTTAAAAGCAACTGAATTTATTGTAGCTGTATGTCCCCTAAAAACAGTATAGGAACTTTGATCTATCGTTTTGATAGCATCATATATTCCTGAAAAAATATCAGCATGATAAGAAACACCTTCATACCGGTCATTAAACAAGTATGCCTGATAAGCCAGTAATCCTTTGAGACTAGTGTCCTGGTCGATTTGAAGAGATTTTACTGACATAGATTGCGCAATTGATAACATTCTCCTTTTATACGCTTCTTCACTTGCCTGTTCTGCTTTTATTTGATTTATTCTTGCGGTGTCAGCATTCGCAATTGCAATTTTTTCCTGGTCTAAGGCTTTTTCTTCGCTAACTACCGCTTTGTTCCGTTGTATTGTTGCTTCCTGTTCACTTATTTGCGCAACTATTTTTGCACTATCAGCTATCTCCTTTTCTTTCATTGCTTCTTCTGCACTTAATCGGGCCAATTCAGCAGATTTCTCAGCTTCCACTGTTTTATCTTCAGCAATAGATCGTTGATCATCAGCTTCCACTTTCCTTTCATCAGCTAGAATTCTTTGTTTTTCTGCTTCAGCCTGTTGAATAAAAGCCCAAAGCATAAAACCGAGGGACAAGATTGCTGCTGCTCCCAATACCAGCGCTGTAATTTTCGTTCTTCGGAGCGCCCTTTTCTGCATTCTTATCTTATTCTCTTCCTCTGCAATAAACTCTTTTTCGCTTGTTTCAAGATAAACCATTGTTCTTTCGAAAGCAGGATTATATCTCTCTGCCCACTTCAGTGTCGGTTTTTGTTTTTTTCTCCAACTTATTGCCAATTGAAGATCAGGTGGTCTCCAAAGACCGGTCTTTCCTTCCTGGAACATTTCCGATGCTTCAGCAAGACGATTATACATTTGAACAGCTGATGCTTCTTCCCCAACCCATATAATAAGGTTATTCCATATCCTCATCAAACTTTCATGCGAAAGATCAATTACAGAATCTTTATTCAGGGGAACTTCGGCTGAAGGAGTAAGGAATGATCTTCCTGTTGCACGGAATTTCTCCACAACTTCCATTACATTCTCTACCGACGCGTGGGCAATAGCAGCAATTACTTCAACCCTGGTTGGATGTCTGATCCCCCGATTATCACTTCCTTTTTCAGTTAAAGTTTTAAACAGGCTCTCACAGGTTTTTTTCCCTTCTGAGGATAATTCATCAAAAGCCTCATTGGCATGTTCCGACAATGCTTTCTCCATTTTGCCAATAGCCTCATAATCACTAAGACCAATGGGTTTTTCGGGATCATTGAGCTGTTGCCAGTATTCCCAGGTTCTCATCATTGCATGCTGAAGAATGGGAAGTTGATCAGGATTATCGCCTACTTCGTTCAGGAGTTGTTGTACAAGCATAGGTTCGATCTTTGCCCCTCCAACAGCAACAGGCCCCATAATAGCTTCCCTGAAATCATCCCTTGTCATCTGAGGCACAAGATAATTACTGTTGTTGATCAGATCTGTTAATTCCTGAAATTGAGAACAATCTCCAATAAAATCCGATCTCATTGTAAGAACAACAAAAACAGGTACATCGGTCTGCTTTACTGCCTCAACCAGTAAACTCACAAAACTTTCCGACTCATTGATAGTTGAAACATCTTTCCTGCTCGCTTTATACCTGAACAACTCTTCAAACTGGTCAACCAACAGGAGTACATTCTCATTAGGAGGTAATTTAAGTTGCTTTATGCACTCCGCAAGACCTTTTGAACTCCTCATTAAAACAGCCTGACTTACAGATTTTTGAAGCTCCTGATCCTCTTTTTGGCCGGGACTAATTTCCTGGAGTGCATTAGCCAGATTTTCAACAGGACTGTTACCCGGCCTTGTAGTAACAATTCGCCATCTTGAACCGGCTTCAGTTATAAATCCACCATAAAGTATAGGGACTAAACCACAATACATTAAAGATGATTTACCACTTCCGGATGCACCAATCACTGCAACAAACTTGTTTTTTGCCAATTTTGCAAGAACATCTTCACTTTGTCCTTCCCTTCCAAAAAACAAATGACTTTCTTCAATTCTGAAAGGTCTCAGACCCGGAAAAGGAATAATTTGATGATCCGGATTTATATTATTTGTGGTGGGGTTTACTTTCTTCATTATGGATTATTTTTACCGGAATGTGTTTATGATACTTTGCTGAAAGTCATTTTTCATTTCAACAATATCCACATTTGCAATATTATTTAAAGAATCCTTAAACTTATCACTAACCAATATGATTTTCTCCCTGAAAGGCTTAGTCCTTCCATAGCCTGGTGCTTTTACAATATCTACCAGTTTACTGTTTATCCACGGGGCATTATCTCCCGGATAATAGATTAACACTCCATCACAAGCAACCAGGTTTTCGCGATGCCATTTAACAGGATTTTCCACTGAACCAAGACGATTCGAATCAACAATTTGTATGTTTCCCTCCTGAAAATCCGATGTTATTTTTTTTACATCCTGAATATAATCCCGCTCATGGATCAGATATATAAATTTTTCTTTTGCTATAACAGATTCGCTCTCTGTTTTTGTATGTTTAGAAGTTCCGGATAATCTTTTTCTTACCATCGTTTTGAGTACTTCAATCGGAGCCTGAATCACCTCAGAAGATTTGCCTGACAAAGCTGTTTTACGTAGTCTATCAATGTACTGATTATGAAAATCTGATTCGGGTTTTAGGTCTGGTGGCAGCCAAATAATTTCATCCAGACCCGAAACTGTATCATTTTTTAACACTGTATCTAATTGAAATTCCATGAGCGAAACATCAGAACCTGTCATTATTTCACCATATTCATTCCCCACAATATGGATTGCCAATTCTGATTGTTCAATGGATTTATTTATAATATCCTTCGCCAGATCAGGTGAAGATGGGAGTGGATTTTTTGGCAAAACTTTATATCCGGACTGAATAAGTTCTCTTTTTATATTATCCCGGACATTTTCCTGGTCCTGCGTTGTCTCTGCTAAAAAAACAGTAGATTTTTTTGTGGTTGATTCCGATATTGCTGTTTTAGCATTTTTCGGAAGAAGTGAGCCGGAAATATCATATGCAAGATCAATCAATCTTTGCCAGGCCGGTTGATGAGGAGCAAAAGGTAAATTGTTTGTATCTGTATCATTATATAGATGGTAGTCCGGAAGTTTCTTCAACAAATCAGGCTGATCATTTTGAGAAACAGGATACATAAGCACTTTATAAACTCTTGAAATCAAATATTCGGGATTCTCGTTATTTTTCTCATTAATTCTATTTAGAATCTCCGAAAATCCTTTATTTGTAATAATTTCAGGAGAGACAGGTAAAACCAGAAGCGGATTTTTATTTTTATCATCAAACAAAGAATAGATACTATGCTTTTTATCGATTTTGAAGTCTTCGCAAAGTACTACATCAGACGGGGCAGCCATCAGCCGGTTCAGAAGAATTTTCAGGTACTCCGAAAACTTCTTTATCCATTGATTATTAAAGTCCTTTGAATCTTTTTCAAAAAAAGGAAAACAAATATAGATGGTGTTTTTCATGAACTGTCTGTTCAAATATTAAAAAAGATTTTTTTCCGGGTACTTAAATCCTTATAAACAATAATAATATAAAAAATGGAAATAAATCAAACCCTTATTCCCATTACAATCACATCATCAATCTGTTCCTGATCACCTTTCCATTCTTCAAATTCCTGATCAAGAATTTCCATTTGTTGCGACATTGGTTTTTTATGCACCTCTGTTAAGAAGTCCCTGAACCTTCTGATCATGAATTTCTTATTATCAGGTCCTCCAAACTGATCGGCATATCCATCAGAGAACATGTAAAAACAATCATTTTTCTTCAAGTCAATCTCATGATTTGTGAACCGTGCAGGTTCACCATAAACAACAGGTCCAATCGATTTTTTATCACCTTTGATCTGAGTAAGTTCACCGTCCCGAATCATTATCAGAGGATTAATTGCACCGGAGAATTGCAATTTCATTCTTTTAAAATCAATAACACACAATGCCATATCCATTCCATCTTTAACATTTGACTCCTTTTGATTCTCGCGCAAAGTTTTTGCGACACCTTCATTAAGAACTTCCAGTATCTCAGAGGCTTTTCTTGACTTTTTGACATTAACAGCAAAGTTTAGCTGGTTGAATCCCACAATAGACATAAACGCTCCCGGGACACCATGTCCTGTACAATCAACTGCAGCCAGCATAACTAATCCATCCTTCTTATCAAGCCAATAAAAATCACCACTTACAATATCCTTTGGCTTATACAAAATGAAATATTCATTCAGAATGGTCTTCGCATAGCCTTCGGGTGGTAAAATTGCTGTTTGTATCCTTTTGGCATAATGAATACTATCGGTAATATTGCGTTTTTGATCTTCAATTGAATCCCTTTGAGCCTCAATTTTTTCTTTTTGCTGTCTTATTTCTGCGGTTCTTTCGCGTACTTTGTCTTCAAGCTCATTTGTATAGCTCTCCAGCTCTTTAATCATATAATTAAACTGCACTGAAAGTTCAGTAATCTCATTATTTCCAACTACTTCAGCTCTTTCGTCCAAATGTCCGTCAGTAATGCGTCTGACTTTTTCTACCAGCTTTATTATAGGGGCTGTTATAACTTTTGTTTTATTATAAACAAGAACCATTACTGCAAGAAGTGTAAATCCGAAGATTATAAAAAACCGAAGTAGTTCTTTCCTGATCAAAAGCTTTTCAGCTGTCCTGTCAGAAATAATTCTTATAACAGATCCTTTATAAAGGTTTGAATTTTTACGGTCCATATAAATATATTGATAATGGTACCATTGCTTTTCAACCCGTTCCAGAACCTCACTTGTATCCTTTTTTGTAAATCTATCCATCATGATTGCCTCATGACCTTCTTCAATAAATGCATTTGTATTCAAAGAAAATGGTTTGTCAGCCATAAAAAATAATTCAACATCAATGATGTTACCCTGTTTCCTGACAATATCTGCTTTTGTTTCTTCAATAAAATTAATGATCTCATCTGCATTCTTTGAATATGATCCCAGTTCAATTATATATTTACCATCGAGTGTTGGTTGATAAGTATATTTTTTCGGTCTTTTTGTTTTATCTTCAATAGTAAATCTTTCATTAACAAATATTTCCATATTAAGAACTGCCTGCAAATAATTCTTATGCTCCTCGCCAAAACTAAAGAGATTTAATCCTGTATCCTGCTTAAAAGTTGTATTTACAATAATACCATTCCGGTCAATTATATATATGTCTTCATGTTCAGTATCCATATCCAATTGTCTTCTAATCATATCCAGGTCTGCAGTTTCAATATTTTTTGTTTCCCGGAAAATTTCATTAACCAATTTTGAACTATTAGTCTCCATTTTGGCAGACATACTTACTTCTATAAGCTCAAATGCTTTATCCTGAAACTCAAGAACTTTAGTAACCCCTTCTGAAATAATCAAGTTTTGTTTTGTGTTTGAATCATCAATAATCCTTTTTGTATTCAAATAGTTTATTACGGAAAGAGCAAACATCGACAATACCACCGGAAGTACCAGATTTAGAATAAGCTGTTTGAAAATAGTCGTTTTATTTTTATCGGTATTTTGGGGCATTTGAAACAATTTTATTTTTTATTAAAAGTACAGCTTTTTTTTATATAATTTATCACGGGTTTATTCAGGAACATTTTACAAATATTTCAGCAATCTCCGGAAAATCAAATAATGATTTATTTAATTCCTCACTGGTTATTTTGTAATAAAATGTATCTTCCATAGCTTTTATGGATAATAATTCGGCACCTTCCCCATTTATCCGGCAATTATGGAACATTCCAAAGGGAGCAAAATCCTCAACCTTTCCTTCAGGCATTGATATACGTATTTTCCCTTTGATAATCCAATAAAACCCTTCGCCGTTATTGATACTATCATTTGATATAATACCGTCTTTCTTAATAAAAGAGCTTTTGATTTTTTTTGCAAACCGGCAAACATGTACTCCTTCTTTGGCAGCGAACTGTTCTGTTTTTTTCAGGAAAAGTATTTTTTTCTCCAGAAGCTGATAAATATCTTTATCATCATAATCAACAATCTGTGAAAGTTGGGTTTTATAATCTCCGGGCAATCGTGCTGCATATTCATTAAATTTTCCGGGATCAATTTCTTTTACCGTAAGAACTGCAACTTCTCTTAATAAAGGATCAGGATTAAAAAGCTGGGCTACCAGATCATCCGGTATCTCCTGCATTTTAAGAAGTCTTAAACTCATTAGGGCACAAGCTTTGGTCCAATTGTTTAGTTTATTATAATCCCGGTTAATAATTGACAATAATAATTCGTTAGAATTCATTTTCGCCACCGGGTAAAAATCCTGTAACTGTTTAATTTTTTCCTCCAGGGAGATATCATCCAGTAATGGGAAAAGCTTTGGTTTAAGTTCTTCAGGGATTATCAGATCCAGAAGTTCCAGAGCAAAACTGACACTTTCCGAGGTTCCCATGTCAAGATTTTCCCTTATATGATAAACAGACTGTGGTTCATATAATAGGGAAAGCAGGTCAAACAAGAGATTGTTGTTAGCCAAAAGTTCCTCCTCAAGAGCAGCTAACAGATCGGTTCCGACAACATTCTTATCAACACTAACAATAGCTGCAATGTTCCACGCAGTAACATTAATAACTTTTTCAATAACCTGTTGAAACAAGGCGATATTACTTTCACCTGCCTGGTAACCGCACAATCTGAGTGATTGCACAGCCTCAACCATCACATAGTGGTTATGGTGAGTTAACTTTGATAAAATGTATTCTATGGCTTTATCATTTCCGATCAGTCCATAGATACGGATAATTCTGAGCAGTGTATTGGTTTCCACTCCTGATTTATGGAAATACTGTTCTAATGGAGCCAGGCTTTTATCCCCAAATTTCACGAGAGCTTGAAATACATCACTATAAAAATCGTCTGATGGTAAAAAATCAACCAGAGTTGAAACAAGTTCCGGATCATTTAGAATTGACACCAGATCTATAGCCTCTTTCTTTACTGACGGGTTTAAATCGCGTAAAAGAGATAAAACCAGAGTATTATCAGGTTTTTTATCGATCAGTTTTAGCAATCTTACCCCTTTAATCCTTTCCCCGGGATCATTCGATCTGATCAGGTTTTCAATTTGTTCATAATCCTTTATCCCGGTTCTTTTCTCCAGATAACTATTAACCTCCGGTAGCTCCTTTTTAATAAAATCAGATTCTTTATTGAATATATTACCACGAATCTCTTCCGGGAGATCAGGTGAATCACCTGTAAGTAATTTAACTACGTATCCTCTGACAGTTAAGGAGTCATGTTTTAGTCCATTTATTAATAATAGCTCATATAAACCAGGATTAAATAATCGTGCCATTTTAATAAGCAAAATTGCTTTTGAATTGGCAACTTCTTTAAATTTCTTTTTTACCATTGAATCGATATCCAATCTCTTCAGAATACTTTTATCTGATTCCCGGAATCCGGTAAGTGCTTTCTTAAGTGAATTCCTGTATTCTTTATATAACATCAAAGAAATAAACACCCAGGCAACTACTATAATACCAAGAACGTATGAAAAATGAATTAATCTGAAAAACTCAAGGCTCCCAAAAAGAGCAAGTACTAAACCTGAAGTGAGAGCTGCAATCTCATTTATTGTTCCATCAACGTTTGCCTGAACATCATGCCTGATATCTGCATTAACTGATTGGTAAAGAATTTTAAATGATGGCGCTTCGATGGAATCTTTCAGGGATTTTGAGAATAATTTTGACAGCATAATAATCAGAAAAAACAGAAGAAAATTGGCTGCTGTGGTTGTATATCCAAAAACTGTTCCTGCAAGAATAGCAGCCAGAGTAAAGAAACCTATAAGAAAAGGGGATATTGCAAGACTTATTTTTAATCCGTAGGTTTTCATCAAACGACCGTAGACAAATGTTTTGAATAATATAGTAAATACCATTAAAGTACCCATAAAAACACCAAAAAATTGTCCTAATTCAGTTGCTACAGGGTATTGATCATTTAACACAGTAAGGAAAGAGTAGTGGACAAAAAAAGCTGTAACAACAGATAATCCAACAAACACAGCCATCATAGTAAGATATCTATTCCGGAGGGCTTCTGAAATCCTTTTTTTCCAGGTAATAGATTTACTTTTTTCAACCTTCTCTTCTCTGAACTTAAATTGCCGGATAATAATGAACTGAAAAAGCAGGGCAATAAGAACACCCCCCGAACTGATTAACAGAAGATTTTTTGTTTCAAACTTGAAAGACAACAAAACAGGAACGGCATAACTGATAAGTATAATTCCGAGGATCTGGCCGGTATCTACTAATCCAAACAGCCTTTTCCCCTGTCGTAAAGTAAACATCCTTCCAACTGTGCCCCAGAAACCAAGCAAGGCAATAATATTCAGTGGACCCATCATAACAAAAATAAAGAATATCAGCCATTTTGAGTCATATATTTCAAACCCGAATCTCAATAACACCGTAAAAACAGCAACAGTAACAAGATTTATCACAGAAAGTGTACTGAAAGATATTCTGGATTGAATTTTCGAATAGAGGGTTGTTAAAATAATACCGGCAAGCCCGGAAATCGTAAAAGCTTTAGGTATCATTTCCTCATCAAAGGTATCGAGGAAAAGAGTATGAGCTCCAATATCAAAAGCACCATAAAATATACCCAGAAAAATTGATTGGGAGAGCAAAATCAGAACCAGTTTTCTCTCCTTAACTTCAACATTCAATGCTTTATAAAAACCTTCTATCATTCCTGTATTTTGAAAAAAATCATCAGCCAATCAGATATAAGCGAATAAATATAGTATATAATTTCAAACTGTTCCAAAATTTTATCTCAATTTATCTGTTTGCACGAAGAAATTATCATGATATTTATTAAATATACCCGATTTTCTGCAATAATTACCAGGTTCTGATTTTTTATTTGTCATTTTCTTGGAAATATTTTAATTAATCTATTATATTTATAAAATGTTTGACTTTGGAGATAAAGTTGATAAAATAACCAACAAAAGGCGGGAAATAGTTTTTATTATTCTTGCAGGTTTTTTTTTAGGCACGCTTGCCATTTTGAATATACTGGGAATATCCAGGCAAATTGATCTTTCATTTACAATTTTCGACAGAACCATCCCTTTTATTGTTTTCATCGGAGTTTTACCTTATCCAATCACTTTCCTCTGTACGGATTTCATTAGCGAACTATACGGTAAAAAACGTGCTACCATGGTTGTGTGGGTTGGATTACTATTAAATATCTGGGTGCTGTTTTTTATGTGGCTGGGGGGTGCACTACCACCACATCCTGAATTAATGGAAGGAGGGCTACCTGCTATTGATGATCCTAACCATACATTTTTTCAAATAAGAAAATGGACCTTTGGAGCCACAATTGCTTCAATGATCGCTTATATAACAGCACAGTTTATTGATGTACATGTCTTTCATGCTCTCAGAAAGTTTACCAAAGGGAAAATGCTATGGTTAAGGAATAACGGATCAACTCTTACCAGTCAAATGGTTGATTCAGTCGCTGTAATTACTATTACATATCTGTGGGCCAGTGATGCAATAATGATCAAAATGGGTGAAACTGTTGTACACGGGTTAATAATTCTCATCCTCTCTAACTATGTATTTAAAATGGTTGCTGCTCTGCTCGATACAATCCCTTTTTATATCGGCACAAAATTACTAGCCAAATATTTAAAACTTGATCCTGCCAAAGAATTCAAGGAAAGGGAAAAATTATCTGAGTAGGGACATTCGCCAATAATATAAGCTACTACTAATCAGTCAACAGTCTTCAGTCGGCAGTCGGCAGTCGGCAGTCTACAAAAAAAAACTCGTAACTCGTAACCCGAAACAGGTAACAATATAATTATTCAATCATTTAATCAATCAGTGTTTCTTTTAGCGAATATCCCAAAGTATATCATTTAATTTCTTCCCATCATTCCATTATTCCATCATTCCATCATTCCATTATTCCATCATTCCATTATTCCATTATTCCATCATTCCATTATTCCCTTCCCGTCAGGTCAGGCGGGCATTATTCAATTTGTCTTTCAGCGTTTCTTTTAGCGAATTTCCCTGAGTAGTTTAACAACAGATGAAATTTTAAGGTTTATTGCTCCAACCGTATGGTGTGCCATTTTATAGTATTTTTCTCTCTCTTTCAATGTAATTGCAATATAGTTTCTGAGTTTATTCCCGGGAATTTCTTTTAAAAGAGGTCTGTTATCAGGTAAATTGAGAAGCCGTGAGTGTAATGCTCCAACCGGCATTTGCAGATAAATGGTAATCCCATTTTTTTTCATCATAGACATATTGTTTAAAAAGCATGGCGTGCCGCCGCCACAACTTAAAACAAAATTATCTTTTTCAATAATTTCCTTTAACACGCGGTGTTCGGTTTGGCGAAAATAATCTTCTCCCTCATTATTGAAGATTTCATTAACTGTCCTGCCCTCTCTTATTTGGATGTATTTATCCAGGTCGATAAAAGTCAATCCTGCCGCTGAAGAGAGCTTTCTCCCAACAGTAGATTTTCCACTTCCCATAAAACCAATTAAAAAAACTCTCAAAATATATAGGTATTAAATCCCAAGCCAAGCCCTATATCCAAAATTCCGATGTGCTCCGTCGCTGAAGCTTTGGAGCATAAGCGACAACCATCGGGGAATTAACCACTTCCTTCTCGTCCACCGACTTCGTCGGACGTAGCCGACTATGTCGGTCGAAGTCCGAATCCGCCAATTGGCGGAGAAGGAGGATCAAACAGAATTACATTTCAAGTCGCATTTGCCCTGAATCTTCGTTTTGGTTACCGGTGGCAAATTCAGATTTGTCTTCTTCATCAATTTGCTCCACTGAATCAATTTTACTTTCGTTTTTAACTACAGGCTCCATTTCATTGATGTTTTCAACATAAAAATTGGACAACCTTTTCCCCTTTGCTTTATAACTTTTAACACCAATAAATTCAGCTACTTCTATAATCTCATTGTCCTTGTTTTTATTCTTTCCCCCGAATTCAATTTCAAAACGGGGATATTCAACCTCAGTAACACTTATTAGTTTAGTTTCGTGATTCTCATTCAAAAAATCAACTAACTTTGTAACAGGGTCAATAATAAACCTTTTAACATAGTAAAATTCCTGCTCAGCATCCCAGTAAATAACAGAGAATATTTTCTGAGGTTTAAACTTTTCGAGCAGCAAAACATCATCCTCAAAATGGTTATTCAAATCATAGGAAGCTAAGCGATACATTCCACTTCTGGTCATTACTAAAATTTTGTTATCGTTGCTGAATTCTCCTAAAAACCTGCCATAACCTTCAGCATTCAAACGGTTAACCTCCTCATCATACCAGATTTTACGCCCCCCCAAAGTAGATTCCCCTTTTTCTTTCATTAATATTTTTTGAACCGCATGTTTTGTAAGAATATTGCCTATTGAACCCTTCCCCTTAATTGCCAATTCGCTAAAATCAAATTCAATAACAGTTTTTTTCAGGCGTGGTTTCGGTTTAAGGGAAACTTTAATAACCTCCGCTTCTCCATTAGGATTTGAACTAAAGTAGAGTAATTTTGAATTAGGTGTCCCTTTGGTAATATGATATTCCTTATCACGGGTAACAGATGTTATAGCACATCGTTTTATCATGGTATTCCCCATTCTTCCATCCCTGTAAACTACGTTGAATATCCCGCGTTTGTCATTCTTTTTAAAAATTGCAACATGAATAATATCTTTCCCTACAAATTTTTTATCCTCAACCTTTGAAACAATATAAGCTCCATCCCCACGGAAAATAATGATATCGTCAATATCAGAGCAATCACAAACAAATTCATCCTTTTTCAATCCTGTGCCAATAAAACCTTCTTTACGGTTAACAAATAATTTGGCATTAGATGCTGCAACTTTCGCGGCAACAATTGTATCAAAATTCCTGATCTCTGTCTTTCTCTCTTTCCCCTTGCCGTACTTTTTCTTTATCTGTTTGAAATAATTAATGGTGAATGGGATAATATTTGCAAGATGATTTTTTACTTCATCAATTTCTGCCTCAAGTCCTTTTATATATTCATCTGCCTTTTTTGAATCATATTTTGAAATTCTTTTAATTTTGATCTCTGTCAGATGAATAATATCGTCTCTAATAACTTCTCTGACAAGATATTTCTTAAAAGGTTCCAGTCCTTTGTCAATTGTCTTGATAATAGATTCCCAGGTTTCACAATCTTCTATATCAATATATATCCTGTTCTCAATAAAGATTTTTTCGAGTGAAGATAAATGCCAGGAATCTTCAAGTTCCTGTTTCCTTATTTCAAGTTCTTTTGTCAGCAGGTTAACAGTATTATTTGCAGAATACTTCAGCATTTCGTTAACTCCTGGGAAAACCGGTTTGTCATCCTTAATCACACAGGAGTTTGGTGAGATTGAAATTTCACAATCCGTAAAAGCATACAGGGCATCAATGGTTTTATCTGTTGATGTGCCAGCCGCCAGATAAACAATTATTTCTACTTTATCTGCTGTATTATCATCTATCTTTTTAATCTTTATTTTTCCCTTATCATTTGCTTTAAGAATAGAATCAATCAGTACCGTTGTTGTTTTTCCATAAGGCAGATCGGTAATAACCAAACTTTTATTATCCCGTTTGGTTATTCTTGTTCTTAACCGCACTACTCCTCCCCTTAAACCATCATTATATTTAGAAAAATCAGCCCATCCACCTGTTAAAAAGTCAGGAAATATTTCAAAAGGTTTCCTCTGAAGATAGTTAACAGAAGCATCAATAAGTTCATTAAAATTGTGAGGCAGTATTTTTGATGCCAAACCTACTGCAATTCCTTCAACACCTTGAGTAAGTAGCAGAGGGAATTTTACCGGAAGCATTTTAGGTTCTTTGTTCCTGCCATCGTATGAATTTTTCCAGTCTGTTATTTTTGGACTAAAAACTACATCCAGTGCAAATTTAGACAACCTTGCTTCGATATATCTTGGAGCAGCGGCGCTGTCACCTGTTAGTACATTACCCCAATTTCCCTGGGCATCAATTAAAAGCTCTTTTTGTCCCAGTTGAACAAGAGCATCTCCAATTGATGCATCTCCATGAGGATGGAATTGCATAGTATGTCCGATAATATTTGCCACCTTATTATACCTTCCATCATCCATCCGTTTCATTGCATGCAGGATCCGTCTCTGAACAGGCTTTAATCCATCGGAAATATAAGGCACAGCCCTTTCAAGAATTACATAAGAAGCATAGTCAAGGAACCAATCCTGGTACATCCCTGACAGGTTTGCCATTTTGTGAAGGTCTCCATTGGTTTGTATCCAGCCGGGTAGTTCTCCGTTTGACCTGATCTTTTCACTCACATTATTATTATTATCACTTTCTTTCATAAGTTCATAGTCCATAAAAACAGGACCAAACTATTTAGTGTCTGTCCATAAAGTCAAGCATTATCGCAAATAAAGTACCAAATAACAAAAAACAAATAACAAATAATATCCAAATATCAATTTTAAAAATGACCGAAACCGTTTTGATCATTGGATTTTTGAATATTGTAATTTACCTGCCCTGTGAAATAGCAAAGCTAAATCTCCGATTTATTTCACAGGGTGAAATAAATTTTTTTGTTTTTCCTGCCTGAAGATCACATATCTATAAGCTCTTCTCCAATACTTCCTCAACTCTTAGGTTTTCGATGATAAAATCCTGTCTTTCGGGGGTATTTTTTCCCATATAAAATGAAAGGAATTCGGGAACAATATCTTCCTTCTTCAACCGGACAGGATCAAGGCGTATACTTTTCCCGATAAAATGTTTAAACTCATCAGGTGATATCTCTCCTAAACCTTTAAACCTGGTTATTTCAATTTTCCCATCAAGCTTTTTCAATGCTATTTCCTTTTCATCATTGCTGTATGCATAAATAGTCTCTTTTTTATTTCTTACCCTGAACAGGGGAGTTTGTAAAATATAAAGATGTCCTCGTTTCACAAGATCGGGGAAAAACTGCAGGAAGAATGTTATAAGTAATAACCTGATGTGCATACCGTCAACATCTGCATCAGTGGCAATTACAACATTATTGTATCGAAGGTTTTCAAGACCATCCTCAATATTAAGCGCTGCCTGAAGAAGGTTAAATTCCTCATTCTCGTATACAATCTTTTTGGATAACCCAAATGTATTGAGAGGCTTCCCCTTAAGGCTGAAAACAGCTTGTGTTTCAACATTTCTCGATTTTGTAATAGACCCGCTTGCTGAGTCTCCCTCTGTAATAAAAATTGTGGTATTCAGCCTGCGGTTATCTTTCGAGTTATAATGGATCCTGCAATCTCTGAGTTTTTTATTATGAAGGTTAGCTTTTTTTGCACGTTCTCGGGCAAGTTTTTTCACACTTGAGATCGCTTTACGCTCTTTTTCCGAATCCAGTATTTTTTTCAGAAGGAGGTCTGCTATCTCAGGATGTTTATGAAGATAATTATCAAGATAAGTTTTATTAAAGTCATTAATAAAATTCCTGACTGTAGGTCCATCAGGAGACATATTTTTGGATCCCAGCTTGGTTTTGGTTTGCGATTCAAAAACCGGCTCTTCAATTTTTACACTGAATGCTGCAATTATACTGGCACGAATATCTGACGGTTCGAAATCTTTCTTGTAAAATTCCCTGATAACTTTTACAAATGTCTCCTTGAAAGCCGAAAGGTGTGTCCCCCCTTGTGTTGTATGCTGTCCGTTAACAAAAGCATGATATTCCTCACCATATTGATTCCCATGAGTAAACGCAACCTCTATGTCGCTGTTTTTCAAATGAATAACAGGATAAATACCGGAAGAATTCATGTTATTATTCAATAAATCTAGCAAGCCATTCTTTGAACGGATTTTTTCACCGTTGAAATTTATTGTAAGCCCGGTATTCAGGTAAACATAATTCCACATCATATTCTCAACATATTCCGAAGTATAATGATACTTCCCAAACATGTTGTTATCGGGGATGAATGTTACTATAACACCATTATCTTCTTCAGTAGGTTTAAGCTCTTCGTCCCTTATCAGTTCGCCTTTTGCAAACTCAGCCTCTTTAAGTTTTCCCTCTCGTATCGATTGAATAATAAATTTATCTGATAACGCGTTAACGGCTTTTATTCCAACGCCATTCAGACCAACCGTTTTTTTAAACACTTTTGAATCATATTTGGCGCCGGTATTCATTTTCGAAGCAACGTCAACCAGTTTGCCTAACGGGATACCTCTACCGAAATCACGGATTTTAACAGATCTTTCCTTAATGGTTATATCTATCGATTTCCCATATCCCATCATAAACTCATCAACCGAGTTGTCAAATACCTCTTTCAACAAAACATAAATTCCGTCATCCTGGGATGATCCGTCACCCAATTTCCCGATATACATACCCGGTCGGCGGCGGATATGCTCCTTCCAATCCAGCGTTTTTATTGTATCTTCCGAATACCTGGTTTCCATTTTTTCCTAATTTCTGCAAATATAAACAAAAGGAACACCGCATATAAACCAATTTATTAACAATAGAGGAAAAGATATTTCGTACAAATGATTAGTAAGATGTCAGATATCACGATCTATTCTACTGTTATTCTGACTGTTGGGCTATAATTGGCACGACTTTGCGGAGTGTTGAAAAAATCCCATATAACCAGTATTTATAAGCATTTTAGCCAAATTTATCTATATATTTTTATGAAATATAATTATGGCAACTATTCAGTGCCTAAAGTTTAAAGTGCTAAAATG
>DAOVLD010000073.1 GCA_030631445.1 Bacteroidota bacterium | reverse complement strand
TTTGTAGTTTTCCAAGTGAAGATATAGCTGATTTAATCTCTTTTAGTGTTTTCATGGCTCTTTTTTTTACAAATATAAGCATTTAGTGTTATATATCATAACATAGCCAATTAATGCCGTTATTAATAACGTTATTAATTTTATGAATGACCCCAGTGGAATATGCTCCTACGTCGCATTTCACGGGGTAAACTTCTTTAATGACGACTTAATGACATTACTGCAGACAAGTGTTATCCTTCAAGATATGTTTTATCAAATACCAGTGGCAGAAGATCATTAATCTTATCTACTATTCTAATTTTTTTCTTCCCTGCCAGTATAAGGCGGATATGAGAATTAAATCTTGATTCGTGTTCGAAAAGTGTTTGCCGGCAAGAACCACAGGGCGTTACCGGTTCATCAATAAAATCCTGATCTTTATAAGCAGTGATAGCAAGAGTTTTTGCAGGGACATCAGGATATTTAGCCCCGGCATAGAATATTGCTACTCTTTCAGCACACAAACCGGCAGGATATGAAACGTTTTCCTGGTTGTTACCTTCGATTATTTCACCGTTAACAAGAAGAAGAGCTGCACCCACCTTAAAACCGGAATAGGGTGCGTATGCCTTTTTTGAAGCTTCTCTGGCGATGTTTATTAGATTATTATCTTCTGCGGAAAGTTCAGATTCGTCGTTATATTCTTTAATTACAGTTTTTATCTCTTTTATTTTCATTATAACATATTTTAGCTCAAATTTACGATTTAGTTTTAAAGTTGTGTTAATGTTCGCGAAACAATCCTTATATGTTTATGTTTTTACTTTTTGAGAGGTCTGTTATAAAAAGAAATCTTATTCCGGTTATATTCATTTTCGCCCTGTTTTCTTCATGTAAAACTACCAGGGTAACTGAATCCCCGGGTGGATATATACCTGAAGTGAGAAAACAATATATTGAAAAGTATAACAAACTGGCTGTTAGCGAAATGAAAAGGTCGGGAGTTCCTGCCAGCATCACTCTTGCCCAGGGAATACTTGAATCGGATAATGGAAAAGGCAGACTGGCAAGGAAGGCGAATAATCATTTTGGAATAAAATGTCATGATAATTGGAAAGGGAGAAAAATCTATCATGATGATGACAGGAAAAAAGAATGTTTCAGGAAATATGATAATGCAGCGGAATCTTATAGAGATCACTCTGACTTTTTAAGAAACAGTAGTCGCTATGCTTCATTGTTTAACCTGGATACGGAAAATTACAAGGGCTGGGCAAGAGGTTTGAAAAAAGCAGGTTATGCCACCGATCGTAAGTATGACGACATGCTGATAAAAATTATTGAAGAAAACGGATTGTATCAATATGATAATTTGAAAAGAGTAAAAAGAAATGCAAAAGAAAAAAAACCGGGGAAGGAAGATGAATTTTTGGTTAAACCAACTTCGGGCAACAAAGAAACAAATTTGGAAGCAGGAGTTGAAAATGCAAATAGTCCGGGAAGCAGGATTTCAAAGCGAAACCGGATAGATTTTTTTATTGTTTTGGAAGGTGATACATATAGAAGCCTGGAAAAGGAATTTGGAATGATGCACTGGGAACTTTTTAAGTATAACGACCTTCCGGAGGATTTCAGGTTAAAGCCCGGTATAATATTGTATTTGCAGCCTAAGCGAAATAAAGCTGCTGTAGATAATGATTTTCATATTGTTGAGAAAGGAGAAACAATGCATAGTATCTCTCAGAAATATGGGATTAAACTTGATAAATTTTACATACTGAACCGTATGAAAGCAGGGGAAAAACCGGTACCCGGGAGCAAGTTATGGTTACGTAAAACCCGGCCTGAAGAAAAAAATTCTGAGAACGAAAAAACGTTCAGAATAGATTTTGATTCTTAACCCGAAACACGTAACTCGTAACACGTAACTTCTTCTAAACCTTAAACTTCAAACCATCTGTATCAAAACCCCGGAGGAATGGAATAATATCCATCTGTTTTTTTCCAGGAAGCTGAACGGAAAGAAGTTTTACAAAACCACTATTAGCAGCTACTTTCAGATAAGATTGATCATCAGTTAATATTGTTCCCGGTTTATGTTCATGTTTTTCAGGGATGGCTTCTGTTTCAAATATTTTCAATATACTTACTTTGCCTTTTTGATTTTTAATTTTTGTCCATGCACCAGGATAAGGGGAAAGTCCCCTGATAAAATTATATACCTCAACTGCTGATTTTTCCCATGGGATCTCACAATTTTCGTTTCTCAGTTTAGGAGCTTTCTTAAGCTCTGTTTGTGGTTTGGTTAATGTCGATTGATCTGTTTGGGGAGAGACTCCTTCAAGTATACTTTTTACGGTTTTTATTACCAGTTTTGCTCCTTTGCTCATTAATTTATCATGCAGGGAGCCGGCATTTTCTCCAGGGGTTATTTCAACCTTATCCTGGTAAATAATTTTACCGGTATCAATTTTATCATCAATAAAAAAAGTTGTAACGCCTGTGGTTTTTTCGCCATTGATCAACACCCAGTTAATTGGAGCTGCACCCCTGTATTGGGGCAGAAGGGATGCATGTAAATTGATAGTCCCCAGTGGAGGAAGCTGCCAGACTTCATCGGGCAGTTTGCGGAAAGCAACAACAACCAGAAGATCAGGTTTTATTTTTTTCAGTTCATTAATAAATTCCCGGTCTTTAAGATTAGTTGGCTGGAGAACAGGGAGAGAATGTTTTTTTGCGAATTTCTTTACTGCGGATTGTTGAAGTTTTAAACCCCTGCCAGATTGTCTGTCCGGACTAGTTACAATTCCTGCAACATTTAACTTGTTAATTAACAACGCATCTAAACTGGGTATTGCAAATTCAGGGGTGCCCATAAAAACGATCCGCGCATTCCTGGTGTTTTCTATACCGGATTTATTGATTCCTTTTTGTTGGCTCCCAGACATTTGTTTTTATCCCCTTTAAGAAATTTACTAGCCCCAAAGATAATGCTAAATTCATTGCAAAAAAATGTGTCACATAACGAAAAAAAACAATATGCTTATTGAATCTGCTGACAATTAAATCAATGATTGTTATAATAATTAAGATTCCCTCCAGGTAAATGGAATAGATGTAAATTTCATTTCTCATGAAAATAAAAGCATTTGAAATAATTATCAGGATTAGAAACAGAGGACCGAACCATCTAAGTATTTTATGCGAGATAAAGCTGAACGATAAACTTGTATATGGTGGCCATAATAAACCGGCATAGTGTGAAAGGTTCTGAAAACTACCGGCAGCAATTCTTTTTTTTCGTCTGAATTCTTCTATTAACATATCTGAAACATCTTCTGATACCGTAGCTTTCATATCGTTAATAGATTTTTTGCGATTTTTCAGCACATTAAGATTGAGGAAAAAATCATCAACCAGGAAATTTTCAGGAATAGGTATGAACAAATTCTTCCGCATAGCATAACATCCTCCAAATGGTCCCATCATTGTTCCCCATACCAAACCCTCACGATTTTTTAGATTCACCTCCATAGAAATATATGCAGATTCCTGTCTTGAAATCCCCTTCTTTTTTATGCCCTTATTTGTCATTCTTGAATCTGCCAATCCAATCTCAGGATTTTTAAAATGTTTGACAAGACCGGTTATTGTTGATTCATTTATAAAAACATTGGCGTCAGTGAAAAGGAGGATATCCCCTTTTGCTTTTGATACAAGATCGTTTAATACATTAGGTTTGCCTCGCCTGATGTTTGAGTGGTAAAATGAGAAATTAGTAAATTTTCTCTTCATTTTACGTAAAATTTCCTCTGTTCGGTCACTTGAACCATCCGAGCCAATTATAACTTCCATTTTTCCTTTCGGAAAGGATGTGCTATATATTGAATTGATCTTGTTTTCTAATACTTTTTCTTCGTTATAGACAGACATGATCACTGAAATATCAGGCATGTCGTCATTTTCAGAATAGACAATCCGGTTAGATTGTTTTTTGTACGCAAGGATCCTGAGTAAGGCAGGGTATAAAATGTAGGAGTACAGAAGAAGAAAAATTGAGGTCCAGAAAATTATGATCCAGATCATGCTTGCAAGGAATTATAAAATGATAACAGGTCTTTGGTGATAGCTAAATTATTAAAATTTTCATAAACAAACTTTCTCGCAGATTTCCCGATCTTTTCAAACAAAGGCTTGTTTCCGATAATATCATCTATAATTTTCTTAAATTCTTCAGGTGATATTGCATGAAAAATATGCTTACCATGTTCAGCCTCAATGCCTTCTGTGCCCATGGGAGTGGAAATAACTACTTTCCCCTGCGACATACTTTGAAGTATCTTAACCCTTATACCACTACCTGAAAAAAGTGGCACTACCATTATAGCTTTATCCATAGTAAAATTATCGGCATTTTTTACTTCGCCTTTGAAAATAATTCCCTGTTTCCGGAGCTTTTTGCAAAAAGATCCCGGAGCATTACGACCCGCGATAAAAAACTTCATTCCCGGGTGTTTTGATACAATATCCGGCCAGACATTCCCGACAAACCATAATAACCCATCCCTGTTTGGGATCCAGTCGAGAGCTCCTATAAAGAATAAGGACGGAAAGATGATATTATCATTTGTATTATCCGGAGATTCCTCCGGAGTTATACCGGCAGGAGCAATAAACAGAGGTTTTTTGCATCCCATTTTCAAAAAAACAGTTTTATCTTTTTCAGTAATTGGAATCAGGGCATCAATCATATTAAGACATTCCTTCTCAAATCGCTGCAAACGGCCGGATAAAATTTTGAAATAAAGCTTTTTAATTCCGGGTTTACTGCCGGAAGAAATGCTATCCCATAACTGGTGTTCCACATTATGAGCCCTGAGTATTAGATTAGATTCTGAGAATTTTCTAATAACCGGTATATAAGAAACAAGTGATAACCCTTCAAGCTGGATAATATCATATTTGTTTTCAGTAAGCAGTTTCACTAATGCCTGTTCGTAATCTTTTATTTTAAACCGTTCAATATTGTAAGGGATAGAAGAGATCAGCAGGTTTTTCAGAGCAGCATACATGGAAACATCAGTATTTACCGGTATAGTTATCAGGGTAATATTTTCTTTGATTTTTGATTCAATCTGTCCGGGATCATAGAAATGCTTGGAGGTGTTCATTGCAAGCATGGTTACCTCGTGCCCATGATGAAGAAACCCTTCAGTCATATTCAGGGTAGCCAAAGCACCACCATCTTTTGGTGGGAAAGGAAGCTTATTTGTCAGTTGGAGGATTTTCATTGACTCTGTCTCCCGGGAAATTAAAGATCATGATTTTTTTAAGCGATCGCATTATCCGTTTGGGTATTTCTGTATAAGTTTCGGTATTCATAATTACTGAATCGGTTGTAGCTTTATAAGTAAGGAAGATACCGACAGGCAGTAAAATAAAAGAAGAAGCCCACATACCTTCAAGTGGAGTAATTACCATTTCCCTGGCAAATTTTTCACCCATAAGAGATATCACATAATAAATGACAAAAAAGAGTACTGATACCACTACAGGAGTACCTAACCCACCTTTTCTTATTATGGCTCCAAGTGGGGCGCCAATGAAGAAGAATATGAAACAGGCAAAAGGGAGAGTGAATTTTCTTTGCCATTCGATCTCGTACCTTTTAATTGTTTTTGCCCGCCATACGATAGATTTTTTTGAATCAGTCACATTCTTTTTAGCAGCTTTTGCAAGTCCTATAGCCTTTTTAATAGTATTTACCTGTCTTCTTTTGCGAAGTCCGTCCAGAACTTCCCTGGGTCTGAATTCTATAGTACTATCAACTTTGATATTCTCTTGTTCCCGTTTCAGTTTGGCAAAGTTTGGATATTTAAAAAAATTCGAAGTCAACATGGTTTTTGTAAATAATTCTTTTCTTTCATCCAGAATAATTGAAAAGGAATCACGATAATGTTCCAGACCATCAAGGTTAAGCATTGAATAATGGCTTTTAAAAAGATCTTCGTTTGAACGGCTAAGGCCGAAACCGGTAAGGTCGAAAATTACGGTTTCTTCACTGAACTGGTCATGCTGGTGAGGGTAGGTTTTACCTCTCCTCTGATTCTTGTTTCTTTTATCCTGTTGCAATTCAGTATAAGAATGACCATTAAAGAGGTTGAAAATCAGGTTTAACTCATTGGGGGTGATTTTCATATATCCTGAATCGGCATAGGTGACTGAGATATTGCCTTTTTTGTCTCTATGATCATAAATTAATATCTTATGCATAAGATTCGTTCCCGGATCCTTTTCAGCTATCTTAATACTGAAACCATCAATTCCATTATAGAAAGATCCCGGTTGAATATTTAGTTCAGGCCGTTGTTTTTGGATGTCATGCAACAATGATCTGGATTTAAGGTTTGAGTGGGGCAGAATGTTGTTTGAAAAAAAGAATGCACCAATACTAATCAGGATTATTAATATTATTAATGGCAACATGATCCTTTGTAACGAAATGCCAGACGATTTTAATGCAGTTAATTCGAAGTTTTCTCCCATATTCCCGAATGTCATAAGAGCAGCAAGTAATATGGCTAAGGGCAAAGCCATTGGTACGAAACTAACAGTAAAGTAAAATAGCAGTTCACCTAAAGTAACTAGTTCAAGACCTTTTCCAACCAGATCATCAATATACTTCCATAGAAATTGCATGATAAGGATAAACAGGACAATGAAAAATGTCATTACCAGTGGTCCGAAATAAGATAATAATACAAATCTGTGTATCCGTTTCACAATTGATTCTGTTGTTTATTCATATATTGAAACGCCTGTAAAATTAAATTATTTTAAACATATGGATGCTAATCTTTTTGTTTATTTGTTGATTTGTTGATGAGTTTATTTGTAAGATGCCCAGAGCCACCTAAAATCGATAAGTTCTTTTTACTTCTCAACTTTCTTTCCTCTTTGCTCCCTGCTCTTTACAGTGCAACAAAAACCTGAATGATTTTTTGAGATAAATTTTTATTAAGGGAATAGCGTGTTTTTACAGACCAATAACATGCTTGAGTTCAGCGATTTGCGTATCCCAGAGGTCAATGGAGTCTTCTTTCTCGTCATCTTCAGCAAAATCGGTTATCAGCAAAGCTACATCACCGGTGATCTCCTCAATATTTATTCTGAATTCAAAAAAACTATTTTTGTCTTCATCATCCATCCAGTGGAACCTGACATATTTACTGTCTTTTCTACATATGAGCTCTGCTTTTTGTTCTGTTCCTTCCCATATGAAGGTAAATATTTTTCCTTTAACAGTAACATTATTGGCAAACCATTCGGATAATCCGCTTGCAGTGCTAAGACGGTTGTATAGTACCCTGGGAGAGGAGTTGATTATATATTCAAGTTCAAATTGTTTTTTCATATTCCCTGGATGTTAAATTAACAAGAAAGGCGTTTTGGCAATATAAATAAAAAAAAACAAAATCCACTATTTTTAGGATTAAAAACGGATCACAGTTTTCAAAAAACAACTATAGCAATAACTGTCTCTGTATTAGAGGCATGAGGTATATAAAGCTATTTAGAGATAATTAGTTGAAAAGTTTACAACGAAACATTATATTTGCAACCGCATTTAGAATTTAGCATATGGCGAGGTAGCTCAGATGGTTAGAGCGCATGATTCATAATCATGAGGTCACGGGTTCAATTCCCGTTCTCGCTACAAAGCCCGGATAATGGATTCCGGGCTTTTCTTACTTATTTATATATTATGTCTTTTTTTACATATATCATCTACAGTGATAGCAAGAACAAGTATTATGTTGGTTATACT
>DAOVLD010000042.1 GCA_030631445.1 Bacteroidota bacterium | reverse complement strand
TTACATGGGTTGGTCCGGTTATAGCACCGGTTATTTGCTCTTTTTCAATGATTTATATGGCTACATTAATATTTGCCGGCGAAACTGCAAAAAAGCATTTCAGACTGATTTCATATGAATGGGTTTTGATTATCTCCGGCGCTATTATCATATTCATCAGTTTCATCCGGGATTATACTCAATTGCTTGTCAGAGGCGGTTACCTGAATGAACTTTCGTCCCTTATCACCAACGAAGATTTCATCAATGAACTAACCAGTTATGTACCAGAGAGTTTTACGTGGGGCATCTTCCTTCTAGGAGAAGCAATAATTATTTTTACTCTTTTATTTATCCACCGGCGGATAGCAAATATCAGGAAAAAGCCGGCATCTTATCGAAATAATCAACTCTGTTAATGAACTCTTATTTTCCGCAATGCAGCACCCTGAATCCTGCGTTATTGTTACAGGAAGCTTTGTCATATTATTTATTTTGGCTTAATTATTGAACAATAGATAAATGCAAGACAAATAAAATTTCTATATACATTTTGTCAGTTAATTGCAATAATCAACATTATTAATTATTTTTCGTTTCATGAACATAAATATCATACGTAAACATACTATCACTATTAATAAACTGGTTGCCAGGAAAAAAATAAAGGAGGCACTTGAACTGCTTGGCAAACTTGTTTCCGAATCAGGAATGGGCGATCTTACCTCTGAACTGGAGAAACTGGAATCCACTTACGAGAACATGCTGAAGTATACATTGGAAGGGATTAAAGATCCTGAAAGACAAAAGATATACAACCGTCTGTTGGTTTCCATCCTGCAGATAAATGACCAGGTAAAAGAAATTCTTCTTTCAAAAAACTCGGGATGGCAACTTTATACGTATAAGTCTGATCTTAAAACAAAACAGAAACTTTCAGGTAAAACTGTTGCTGAAAACCTGAATGACCTGAGTTTCAATAAGGAACTTAAGAAAGTTATTAAGGAAAATTTCACTCTGAGTTCTGATCCCACATCAGAAGATGTAAAGGAATTCGAAACACTGGTAGCAAATATCTTTGACCATTTATGGCTGACTGACAAATATTCAGATGGGGATTTGGAACTGACAACAATGTTAAGAAAAAATCAAAATTTCAGATGGCACGACAAGAGCCTTTTTGTTAGTGCAATAACTCTCAGTCTTCTGCGGTATTTTGATCTCCATAAATTTAATATCCTCTTTGATTATTATATTGATAATACCAGGGAAGTAAGTCAGCGGGCACTAATAGGCCTGGTTTTCAACCTGTTCAAATATAACCAGCGGTTATATTTGTATCCCGAAATAATCAGCCGGTTGAAAACACTTAAAGATAAAAAAGGGATCCAAAAAGAAATAGAGGCTATTATTATCCAGGTAATACGATCGAAAGAAACCGAAAAGATATCCAGGAAATTAAGAGATGAGATAATTCCCGAGATGGCTAAACTTCAGCCAAAACTGGAAGATAAACTGGATTTGAAAAACCTGGTACCGGAAGACCTGATGGATGAAAAAAACCCTGCATGGAAAACTGTTTTTGAGGAATCGGATGACCTGTTTGGTAAAGTTGAGGAATTCACGAAATTGCAGATGGAAGGTGCAGATGTCTTTATGACAGCTTTTGCAAATTTGAAGAATTTCGATTTCTTCCAAAAAACCATCAACTGGCTTTTGCCATTCCATCCTGAGAACAAAATAATTGATGAATCATTAATATCGGAAGAAGATAGTTTCGATAAAACCGCTTTTGTAGACGGACTTTACCATACAGGTTTCCTCTGCAATTCTGATAAGTACTCATTTATGCTGAACGTTAAGCGAATGCCGGAAATGCAAAAGAAAATGATGATTGAACTGTTTAATGCTGAAATGGAAGGGATGAATGAACTGGCTGAAAGTGATGAACTTATCGATCAGTTTAAGCGAGATAAAGTTATTTATACCCAATATTTACAGGACCTTTACCGGTTCTTCAAACTTCAACCTGACAAAACAGAGTTTGAAGACATTTTCTCGGGCGGACTTGACCTCTACAATTCTACTTTTTTCAACATCCTTGTCGATGATACAACTATACTTAGAAATATTGCCGAGTATTATTTTGAAAAAGATTACTTCGAGGATGCATTAGAGATATACAATATGCTGCATAAACAGGGGGTAAAAAGTTTTGAGATAATTGAAAAAATTGCTTATTCATATCAGCGTCTCAGAAAATGGGACATTGCACTTGAATATTACAAACAGGCTGAATTGTTCGAAAAAAACCGGCTATGGGTTATGAAGAAGATGGGATTATGTTACCGGAAGCTGGGAGATAACCAAAAAGCACTTGAATATTACAAAGAAGCCGAAAAGATTAATCCTGAAGACCTTTATATCCAAGCACTTATCGGTCGTTGTTACCTTGACCTTAAAGATTATGAAACAGCCCTTAAGTACTACTTCAAAGTCGAATACCTTGATCCTTCAAAAAAGAATGTATTGCGGCCGATCGCATGGTGTTACTTCATGACAAATAAGCTTAAAGAATCAAAGAAATACTATATTAAGCTCTTTAAACATGAAGCAAACAAGTATGATTATATCAATTTTGGTCATGTGGAATGGTGCCTTGGGAAAAAGAAAGATGCAATTAAATTATATGTAAAAAGTATCCGGGAAAAAGACAATAACCTAAAGCTGTTTATGGAATCTTTCCATGACGATGAGCCAATACTCATCCAAAAAGGAATTGATCCGGACGAGATACCAATTATGCTTGACTATCTGCAGTATCAGATGAAAGGGTGAAGAGCGAAGAGCAAAGAGCTGAGAGCAAAGAGTTAAGAAATATGTGAGGCAGTAAGGCAGAGAAAAAAACTAACCGCAAAGTTCGCAAAGAAGGCGTAAAGTTCGCTTAAGAATATATTGAAGACGTTTTACATAATATTTGTACTTTGCGTTCTTAGCGCATCCTTAGCGTACTTGGCGGTTAATTCTTTTTAAAATTGGTTTATTGTAATGTTACGAGGTTCGAGTTACGTGTTAACTTTGAACTTTCTTTATAAAAGCAGCATAATAATAATGTTAGTCTCAAAAGAAAGAAGGCCTGCAAACCATGCAGACCTTCTACCCTAAACTAACCACCTATGAAAAAACTGCTACCATCTGTTAAAACCGCCGCCACTAAAACTTCTTCCTCTTCTTCCGGAGTTTCTCATACCTTTTCTCATTCCAAACCCTCTGCCGGAATTATCCAGCAACATCTTCTGTTCATCGGTAAGCAAGTTACGAAATTCTGCTCTGAATTCAGCCTGTTTTTTCATTAATTTATTCATAACATTTGTCTTCTCATCAATACTGGCATTAATTGCCTTGGTATCAACATTCCCAGCCCTTATAAGATTCCTGTGCTTAATTGCAAGTTCGCTCATCTGATCTCTCAGCGGCTGCACCTCTTTATAGTGTGCCAGTCTTAATTCTTTGATCTGCTCTGCCTGTTCATCGGTCATATCCGGTAAGAGGCAATAATCATTCCACATCATTCCCTGTCCCATTCCAAATTGTCTATAACCTCTTGCGGGACGCTGGAAATCAGATTTATCTGAGCTCCATGCAGGTCCATAGCCCATACCACAAGGACCTTGTCCCCGGCCACGCTGAGCAAACAGACTGGTTCCTGCTATTATCATTAACAGTGTTAACAATACTGTAATTGTTCTTTTTTTCATTGTTTTCATTTTTATAATTTTTTAAGTTCAACTTCTATTGTCTTTCAACACTCTTTAGACAATTATAATTATGAATTTATTCCAAAAAAATAGATGTTTTTTTAAATCCCTTACCAGTCAAGGGATTCAGGAGGTCTTCTATGACCTGGTCCAGATCCCTGATCACCACCATGACCGCGACCAAATCTTCTTCTTCCATAACGAGGGGGATCTCCCCTCTTCTTCATTTCTCTTCCTCTTTTACCAAACTCATTTAACCTCTCAATCTGTTCCGGAGTAAGATAAGGAGTTAGCTCTTTATGGAATTCTTTCATCAGTATACTGAACTCACCTCTAAAATTTTTCATCAGTTCAAAATTCTCCTTTGCATACTTATCAACAACCGGCCTTATTGCTTCTTTTTGTTCATAATCTAATTCCAGCATATGCTCCATCATAAATTTGAAACCTTCAGCCGATCCGAATGTACGCAGTTCCCTGATCCGATTTTCCTTAACCTGGGTGGAAGTTAAAAAGCCAATAACAAAACCGATCAACAATGTTGTTAAAAGGATGATCCCTGATTTAATTTTTGTATTCATATGTTTAATATTTTACTTTTCATATAAAAGAACACTAACAAGGTTATCCTGCGAAATCGGATCAACACCTGTAAAAGTATTGACATTCAGTGAACCATGCGATATATACAGGCTGATTACTAACAATACAATAGCTGCTACACCAGCAACAGCAATCCGATTGAACATAGAAGTAAAGGTTCTGGTAAAATCTATCGATATCACTTTACCCTTTTTTTCATCACTAACAGCCTGCATAACACGGTTACGGAACCCGTCAGAAAAACTGTAATTCCTTGATGACAACAGTTTCCCAACTTTATTAAGCTTTATTTTCTCTTCCCTGAGTTCTGAAGATTCTTTAAAAGCCTGCTGAAGTTGTTTATCTTCATCCGCAGTAAGTTGATCGTTCATTGAACGAATCAAAAGATCAAACATTTCCTGGTTAATCATAATATATTGTATTTGTCATTAATTTCTAGTTACTGGTTACTGGCTTGCCACGTGAAATGCGACGTAGGAGCATATTTCACTGTGGTTACTGGTCGCATTTTTTCCATACACTTGTTCTTCGTTCTTTGTTCTTTGTTCTTCGCTCTTTGCTCTTCGCTCTTTGCTCTTTTACACAAATGGCTCAAATATTTTCCTTAATTCTTTCTGTGCTCTTGCCAAACGCGATAAAATTGTTCCTGCAGGAACATTAAGTATTGAAGCAGCTTTTTTAGTACTGTATCCCTGGAGCATTCTTAACACAACAACCGATCGGAATTCCGGTTTTAAAGCCAGTAAAGCTTTATCAACAAGTTCCTTTGTATCCGATTCATTCTCCAGATCCCTTTCTTCAGGCACATCATATTCTTTCTCTTCATTATCCCTGCTGTAAAACAAAGATATTACCTTTTTCTGCTTCTTAATCTCGTTCAGAGAAAGATTTATGGCAATGCGGGTAATATAAGTCCCCAATGCTGAATCCCCCCTGAATTTTTCTAATGAACGATAAAACCTTATAAAAGTCTCTTGTCCCACATCCTCTGCTGCTGCATTATCGCCAAGCATACCCTTCACAGTGCCAGCCACTTGCTGCTCGTATCGACTAACCAGTTCTCCAAAAGCCACATCTTCCCCATGCTTTGCTTTTTCAATCAATTCACTATCACTATAACTGGCATAATCCCCCACCGGCATTTAGCTTTTATTTGTTAGACAATCCATTTGTCTGTTTTATTCCCCGTAATGTAGTTATTACATGATTAATTACCAACAAAATGCAAAATCGAAGATTTCTGTTTTTCCAGGATTGGGTGCCGTTTAAGGTTTGTTATATTTTAATTGTTGAGGCTACTCCAAAAAGTCAAAAAAAGAAAATGCCACTAAATCACTAAGGCACTAAGAATCACAAAGGGCTTATTTCCATTGCCTTATCTTTTGTGTATCTTTGTGGCTTTGTGCCTTTGCCTGCCCTGTAAGGAGGAACGACTGTACCAGGATGGCAAAAAGACTTTTCTGAATAGACTCAAAGTATAAGATTAAAAGTTCTATGATCATTTTAATAATAATCCTGAAAAAAAATCATGTCTCATAAAAGCAACTTTGCTAAATTTGCAGTAAGCAAACAATCGGCTTATGGATTTTAACGAGTTGAACGGAAAGATCAAATCCTGCACCAATTGCAGATTGCATAAATCGAGGAAAAATGCAATAACCGGGGAAGGCAATTATAATGCTAAAATTATAATAATTGCTCAGGCACCTGGAGAAATTGAAGACAGGGAAGGAAAAATGTTTATTGGCCCATCGGGAAAAATATTTGACAGGTTATTGCAAAATGCAGAGATCCAACGGCAGGATATTTATGTAACTAACCTTATCAAATGTTATCTTCCTAAATGCCGCAGACCGTCAAAAAAGGAAATTGAACAATGCTCAGCTTACCTGGACAAGGAGATTGAATTTATTGACCCTCAAATAATTGTAACACTCGGGTTTCATGCTACCCGGTATATCTTTAATAAATATAACCTTAACAGACCTCCGAAAAAAGAATATAAAAATCTTTTTGGTAAACAGTTCTATATTAAAAACAGGATTATTTTTCCTGTCAGGCATCCAACTGCTATTCTGTTTAATCCTGAAAAAGAAGAAATAGTCCAGAAAAATTATAACCTGATATCAAAACTATTGCCATGAGGAAAGTATGTAAATGGCACCCGGTTCAATCGGCCCGTCCGTACCGAACGGTACGTTCGGGCGGGCAGTCCACAGTCGGCAGTCAACAAATTTTTTCCATCATTCCATTATTCCAATATTCCAATACTCAATTCAATTAATTAATCATTATTTTAGCACAAAATTTTAAAATTTAAAATTATGAAAACCAGAAAAATCCTTTACTTATTCCAGGCTGTATTATTCCTCCTGCTTTTCACATTTTCATCATGCAAACCAAAAGAAGAAAGTTTCACTTTTGCATTTATGACAGACATTCATGTTCAGCCGGAAGGAGTTGCCACTGAAGGATTCTCAAAAGCCATTGAAAAAATTAATGAAATAAAACCAGACTTTGTTATAACCGGTGGTGACCTGATAATGGATGCCCTGGGACAAACTTACGGCCGTGCTGACAGCCTGTACAAGCTTTACCAGGAAATGTCCGGTGATTTCAATATGCCTGTTTATAATACTATGGGCAATCATGAGGTTTTTGGTCTGTATGAAGAAAGCGGTGTTGATTCAACTCATGAATTTTACGGGGAGAAACTTTTCGAAAAATTCCTTGGTAAACGGTATTATGCTTTCAATCATAAAGGATGGAGATTTTATATACTCGACTCGGTTGATGAACATCCTGAAGGAGGATATTACGGACATGTTAGTCAGGACCAGATCGAATGGCTTTCTGAGGATCTGAAACAGGTTGATAAAGAGACGCCAATAGTTATCAGTGTCCACATTCCTTTTATCACAGTGCAAAACATGATAAACAAAGGTAGCTATACTCCTAATAGTAAAGGTAATACAATTAAGAACTCCAAACAGGTACTGGACTTATTTCAGGAATATAATCTTAAACTTGCTCTCCAGGGACATTTGCATGTTCTGGAAAGTATGTATACCAGGGACGTACACTATATTACGAGCGGAGCAGTAAGCGCCAGATGGTGGTCTGGTCCATTCTATGGCACCGGTGAAGGATTTTTGTTAATCACTACCAAAGATGATGATTTTGAATGGGAATATATGGATTACGGCTGGCATGCACCGGTGTTTAAGGATGAGGGATGAAGAAGTAAGAAGTAAATAGTAAATAGTAAGAAGTAGACTCGAAACTTACTTAGATCCAATATTCATCCTGAGTTTTTGAATAAATTCTTGAATACCTTCCTGATCCTTGTTCCTGATCATATCAATTAATACACCTAATTGGTTATGAATATTTTCGACCTGCTCAATGGTATAAGGATTAAAAAGTATTTCTGATAACAGGTAAGTATCCTCCGAAAGCACTCCACCGGCAATATCCAAATGCTTCTTAAAAGTGGTTCCGGGCACCTCAAGCTTTTTCATACATGCAGCAAATACCATGGTTGATGAAAATGGTATGGATAATGAATATGCAATGGTCTGGTCATGAACATCAAATGTGTATTCAAAAATATTCAGGGACAGTGATCCGTAAAACGATCTGAAAAACTGTTTCCCTTCATTATCAGATTCTTTAATAATAATAGCACTTTCACCGCTCAAATCTTTTATATTCCCAAATGTTGGTCCAAACATCGGATGTGTCGAAACAAATCTTCTTCCTGATTGTTTATAGAATTTTTTCAATCCGTTTTTTACCGAAGCAATATCTGCCAGTACGCATTGATCAGGGAGATATGATATCACCTCCTTAAATGCTTCCCTGGTGTTCTCAAGATTAACAGCATTGATAAGCAAATCGGGTTTGAATGCCGCAATCTCAACATAATTAGTCAACCTGTGTGTTTTGAAAAAATACCTGAGTTTACTAAGGTCCTTATCAAATATCCCAACTTCATAATCCAGGCATAGCGACTCAGCCAGCCAGGATCCCATTTTACCGGCTCCAAGGATTAGTATTTTATTCATATTCGTGTTACGAGTTACGAGTTACGTGTTGCGGGTTCAGTAAGCACAAATCGGCGAGCACAATAGCTGTTGCCGCTTCAACGATCACAGGAACTCTCAACACGATACACGCATCGTGTCTTCCTTCTATTTCCAGATCAACCATTTCACCGGTAGCCATATTCATAGTTCTCTGTTTTTTTGAAATGCTTGATGCAGGCTTCACCGCTACTCTGAATATTAAAGGATTTCCATTGGATATTCCTCCATTGATCCCCCCGGCATGGTTTGTTTCCGTTCTGCCATCAGCAGAAATAAAAGAGTCATTATGTTCACTTCCTCTCATCCCTGCTGCGGCAAATCCTGCACCAAACTCAATCCCTCTTATGGCAGGTATTGAAAATATCATATGACTGATAAGCGATTCCAGGGAATCAAAGAAAGGTTCACCAAATCCCACCGGTATTTGTTCCACCTTACACTCAATAATCCCTCCTATGGAATCTTTGGCATCAATTGCACTTCTAACAGCGTGTTCGATCTCCTTCTCACCACCTGCCTCTTTCAATATGGCTTTTACTTCAACAGGGGCGATTATTTTCCTGGCAATAACGCCTGCAGCTACCAAACCTATTGTTATCCGTCCGGAGAAACGTCCTCCTCCACGTGGGTCATTAAAACCCGAATATTTTTTCCGGGCTGTAAAATCAGCATGTCCCGGTCTGGGTATATCCGTAAAATCAGCATAATCGTCTGATCTGGTATCGGAATTTTCAAAAAGTATTGTAAGTGGGACACCTGTTGTATGCCCTTGATATACCCCGCTTATTATCCTGGGAATATCGGATTCCTTCCTCAGTGTTGTTCCCTTTGCGCCACTCTTCCTGCGCGCCAGATCTGTCTCAAAATCCTCCCCTGAAAGCGGAATTCCCGGGGGACATCCGTCGATTGTCACTCCAACCTCCGGACCATGCGACTCACCAAAAATATTTATCCTGAAGACTCTTCCAAAACTATTCATTGAACTTACCTCCTGTTTTTTGATAATCTGTGAAAAAATCAGGATACGATTTACTGATACATTCATACCCCTGAATATTAATATTACCCCCAGCTCCTACCCCGGCAATAGCTGCTGCCATTGCTATTCTATGATCATTCCTTGAATTGATCGTGCCTCCGGTAACAGTTCCTCCATGAACAATCATATCATCTCCGTCTGTTTTGATCTTTATGCCAACTTTTAAAAATTCTTCAACCAGCGCTTCTGCCCTGTTGCTTTCTTTCCCTGCAAGCCGGCTAACTCCTTTTATCCTGCTTTTCCCCTTCGCATACGATGCAAGAACAACCAACGGAGGAAACAGATCGGGGCTGTCTGTTGCATCAAAATTGAATGGCTTCATCTCTGCTTTTGCAACCTGAATTGTATTTTTGCCCCTGATTATCCGTGCGCCAAACTGTTCCAGCACATCCAGAATTTGCCTGTCAGCCTGACTTGAATCAACAGCCAGATTCTCTATCTCTACTTCGCCACCTACAGCACCTGCAACGAGCAAAAAAGCTGCTCCGCTCCAGTCACCCTCAATCTGATACTCTCTGCTTTTGTATGATTGACCACCCTGAATAAAAAAATGTTCATAATTATTGTTTATCACGTCAATTCCAAAATCTTCC
>DAOVLD010000164.1 GCA_030631445.1 Bacteroidota bacterium | reverse complement strand
GTCTTCCTCTGCTTTTGCTGGTTCCTTTTCCTCTGCTTTTTCAGGATATTCCTCTGCCTTTAATAAATCTTCTTCTTCCTTTTTTACTTCCTCCCCTGCTATTTCATCAATGTCTTCCTCTGCTTTTGTTGGCTCCTTTTCCTCTGCTTTTTCAGTATCTTCCTCTGCCTTTAATAAATCTTCTTCTTCCTTTTTTACTTCCTCCCCTGCTATTTCATCAACGTCTTCCTCTGCTTTTGCTGGTTCTTTTTCCTCTGCTTTTTCAGAATCTACATCAGATTCTATCTGTTTCGAATTATTTCCATCATTTGATTTTTCCAGTAAGGAACTATCAGTGGCATTTTTTTCCAAATCAGTTTTTTCAGCTGTTGTTTCAGAAGAGTTTACAAATTCACCATCAGGATCTTCCCCTATTTGAGAATCTTTATGCTGATCAGAAGTTTCTTCCTTCTTTACTGTATTTTCAGGGTTATTTTTCTCTTCCCCGAATTGTTCTTCACGAACAGAGCTTTTTTCTTCATTGTTGTCCATCAATATCTCTTTTACTGATAGTATCTATTACTATTCATCCAACAGGACACAGAATAACAATTAATACAAAGCTACGAAAATATACAATTCACTTCGAATACTCAAAGTTTTTCCTTTTATTTTGGAATATAGGTTTCTTATATAAAAAACCACTTACCGAAACAGGGCAAGTGGTCTCGTTAATAAATATGTCCGAAAGACTTATGAAATCCTGATCTCACGTTTTTGTTCTACTTCCGACTTTTGCTTCTTTGGCAATTCAAGCATAAGAATTCCATTTTCATATTTTGCTTTCATCTTACTGTCATCAACACTTTCGGGAATGATAAAAGTCCGTGAAAATCCATTATACCGGAATTCCCTGCGGTAATACCTGTGGTTTTCATTCTCTTTCTTTTCCGAACTCTCATGACGTATTTTCAATATATCTTTATCAATTTCCACCTTTATATCCTTTTTCTCAAGTCCTGGTATAGCTAGTTCAATCTGATATTTATTCTCATCTTCAGAAATATTAGCTTCCGGTATAGCATTATAATCATCACAATAACCTTCGTTTCCGAAGAAATCACTAATCAGGTCTGAGAAAGAAAAATAGTTATTTGCAACTGCATGGTTGTTCCAATCATTAAATTTTACAAGTGTCATTTTATTAAATTTTTAGTTACTAATTTTTATTTCAAACTCTATTCAATAACAATATCTCCAAAACCAATGCCATTTCGTTTTCCAGGACAGTTTAACATTTAATAGCTAAATGATATGTCATATTGGCAGCTTTTCGAATACAAATATGCCATAATGGCGCTCTGCGAAGATACAGCTTCGCAAAGCAATAAGAAAAGGACAGGTGTTCTGTGTCTTATTTTTGGAATGTAGTCTTCTCTTAACCTTAGTCTTAGCCCTTGCCCCGTGAAATGCGAAGCAATTTTGCTCGCAAAATTATTTCACGGGGTGAACCTTAGCCTTTCTTCAAAAATGTTTGTACTTTTGTTAAAAATAGAATAAATGCGAATAGATATAATTACAGCCGTTCCCGACCTTTTGGAAAGCCCCCTGGGGCATTCAATTATTCAGAGAGCAAGGGAAAAACAAATTGTTGAGACTCAGGTTCATAATCTACGGGATTATACAAAAGACAAATATAAAAGTGTAGACGATTACGCGTTTGGCGGGGGTGCCGGGATGGTAATGTCTATTGAACCCATTTTCAATGTTATTGAAAAGTTAACCGGGGAACGAAAATATGATGAGATCATATATACTTCGCCTGATTCAGAGAAGTTTACACAAAAAATAGCAAACAACTTATCACTCAAAAACAATATAATAATCCTGACAGGACATTACAAAGGGGTTGACCAGAGAGTACGTGATCATCTGATTACAATGGAACTTTCAATTGGAGACTATGTATTGTCCGGAGGGGAACTTGCCGGTGCTGTTATCACTGATGCGATAGTAAGGTTACTTCCGGGGGTTCTTTCGGATGAAACATCTGCCCTTACCGATTCTTTTCAGGACAACCTGCTTGCACCACCTGTCTATACCCGCCCCGCAAATTTTAAAGGATGGAAAGTTCCGGAGATACTATTATCAGGTCATGCTGAAAAGGTTGAAAAGTGGAGGTTAAAACAATCGTATTATCGTACAAAAAAGATAAGACCGGACCTTTTGAAGGATGAAGGTTGATGTGATACAGTATTGAAGTATTGCAACGTTTTGAATTAAGAAATTCATGGAATTAATTACGTTATTAATAACGTAATTAATAACGTAATTAATACGTTATTATTTTGTCTACCTTCATCATTCAAAGCACACATACATAAATATAATTTAAATGGATATTAGTATTATGAAAAAACATTATCAACCAGCACTTATTAAAATCAAACTTTTAACCTTCTGCACCCGGGGTTTATTTTTAATCTTATTATTAGTTACATTTTATGGATGTCAAAAAGCAAAAAATACAGGTCCCTGGAACAAGAAATATGATTTTATTTATGATATGCAACCTATAATTTTTCATTATGACCATGGAATCCTTGCCGGAAGCTATCCGCAAAATCAAGAAACTACGGAAGTAAAATTTAATGATGTATGCAATTATCTGGGACATGTTTGTCTGTGTGGGGCAGGAGGATATAAAATTTCTGAAATAGCAATAAATTCGTTAAGAAAACCTGAAGAAACTCTTGAGAAGGGCGACTTCATACTGATTAGCAGTAGAGACCATACAATAAGCGATGTAGTTTCTTTTGTTCTTGGGTGCAGCAGAAGAAATGACCCTGAAAAAAATCAATATTTTATTGATACGAAAATTGAAGCGCCAAAGAGAGAATATCATTTTTTTATTGGTTATCCTCCACAAGAAAAAGCAGTTCATATTGTATATCGTAAGCATTTACTTATTGGAAATGAACTAATGGATAGATTATGGAAAGTTGAACTGGCTTATGAAGAAAATCCTGCTTCTGTAAATCAGGCTGATCTGGAATTATATAAAAATACAATGTTCACTGTGGTAAATGACGTTCTGTTAGATCAAAAAGACGATCTTTTTGATGTAGAATTGATTGATTATGATGAATTCCTGTTAATTCTTAAAAGATTACCTTAGTATCTTCCTCACAAAAGCAACTGTAAAGTAAGACATCAGGAACAATCCTACAAATCCTTCAACTCCTGATACCCACCGTATTACACCAGAGGGATAATAATCTCCATATCCGATTGTCAGAAAAGTAATCGCACTGTGATAAAGCGCTACCTGCACAGTTGATAAATGATCGGGATCACCTACTGATGAGGTTATACCGGCAGTAGTGAATAATTGTAATACAACATAAATAAATGAGAAAAACAAATAGCTAACTACCATGCTGAACAATACCCTAAGCGGATTAGTCGCGTATAATCCAACCTGATCAAAAACCAGCCATTTAAAAGCTTTTGCAGGATAATGCCATAATGCATTTATAGGATTTTTTTTCAAACTCTCATGCAGATCGGCTTTTGCTTCATATCGTTTAAACTGGATATAGGAATGGTCCTCATCACTATACTTGCCTGTCAAATTAAAATTCTCTTTTAGCATTCTGAACTGTTCAGCTAACTGTCGACAGGTTGATTCCTTCTGCTCTTTTATCATTTTTTCAACCCTGTTACTCTGCCAGTCAATATTAATTCTGCCCAGTAATCGCATACCGGTAAGATCAAGTAATCCAATATCAACATCAAAATCATATGGCTGAAGATCAATTATATCTCGCACTATGGTATCTGAAAGATCCATAACATCGCACTTCGCAACTCTCAAATCAAGATAATGATCGAGATGACAAGATTTCATTGACAGCCTTTTAAACCTGGAATTATGAAAGGTAATATCTCTCTCGCCAAAATCGGTATTTTCAAAAGTCAGTTCACAATTATCATATTCAGCAAGTTCAAAATTCAAATTCCCCTTTCCAAACTTTGTTTTTTTAAAGCTAAACTTTCCTTTCCCAATCTGGCTGCCTTCAAAACTTACATTACCATTACCAAAAACAGAACGGTTAAAATTGATTCTTCCTTCATTAAACTCCACGGTCCTGAAATCAACATTACTATCTCCAAATTCAGTCCGCTCAAAAGATATGTTTCCCTTTCCAAACTTTGAAAAATGGAAATCAATACTTCCTCCTTTGAACCGGGCAACTTTAAAAATAACCTCACCATCATTGAAGTGCGTATTTATAAAAGAGACCTTATTACTGTAAAATTCAGTATTGGCGAACGAGACCAATCCCTGACCAAAATCAGTATACTGAAAATCCATTTTACCATCATGAATTACAGAATTCTTAAAAATAAAATCTCCTGAACCGAATATTGCATTGGAAAAGTCAATATTGCCATTACGGAATAAAGTATTGGAAAAATTCACCTCTCCGTTACTAAACCTGGCAGAATTGAATGAAACATCACCTTTTGCAAAATGAGTACCTTCAAAAGATAAATCTCCTTCACTGAATTCAGAAAATGAAAAATCTGTACCAAATTTAGATTCGAAAAATGAATTATGAGCACTTAGCCCCTTAAGTTCAACATATTCTTTTTTACCAATTCCGCGTTCACCGCGATAAACCGAAAGAGAGAAATTCCTAACCAGGCAATGATCGAGGTTAAGATCCTCATTTTTATCAATCATCTTATACAGCTTCTCAGTTTCAAGATATCCGAATAGTTCAACTGCAACTGATTGGTTATTATTATCCAGTAAAGTAACAATGGCAGTCCCGGGAAAAACCTTGCCATTATCTGTTGTATATTTAAGATTCTTTACCTCAACCTTATAATTTGTATACTGAAAAGTC
>DAOVLD010000069.1 GCA_030631445.1 Bacteroidota bacterium | reverse complement strand
GAGAAACAGAAATCATACTGTACATTTGCAGGCGCAAAATATAGTGCGGGGTGGAGCAGTGGTAGCTCGTTGGGCTCATAACCCAAAGGTCGCAAGTTCGAGTCTTGCCCCCGCTACAACGAAAAAACCTGACACGACAGTGTCGGGGTTTTTTTATTTACGGGAACGTCAAAAACTTGTTTTTGTAAGTGACTGTAAATAAAAAAAACGGTTTGAGCAAAGCGAAAACAGGTTTTTCGCTGTAAAGCACCCATATTCAAGTCCGCGAATCCCGATCCAATCGGGATGAGCAATCTTGCCCCCGCTACAACGAAGCCGGAAACCCTTATAATACAGCAGTTTGCGGTTAATTGAAAAGCTCTTTTGAGCAAAATTGAGCAAAAAACGGTTTATTGATTTTGTTACACCTGGGGGAGGTTTAAACAAAATCTTATGAGCCGGTACAAATTCGCCAGATTATACGATAAAAAAGGCGATCTTTCCAAAAGATGGTTTGTTGGTTATTATTATATCCATCCGGAAACTAACAAATATTCTCTTTTTAAAATATGGATCAGTACTACTTTAAGAACCAGGGCTGCCCGGCTTAAAAAAACCAGGGAGCTAATTAATAACATAGATAATAAGCTAACGAATGGCTTTAATCCTTTTGAGCAAGAAAATTTAAGTTTTACAAAGCTCACAGATGCCTTAAACAATACTTTACAATTTAAAGCCACATATACGAAGCCCAGGACAGTTCAAACCTACCGGTCATACATAAATAGTTTTGTCAAATGGCTCAAACTAATGAACCTGGAAAATATTTCCATCGAGTCTTTCAATTATCAATTAGCTCAGAAATTTGTTGACTACCTTAAAATTGAGAAGAAAGTACAGAATCGCACCTGTAATAATTATGTTGAACATTGCCGGGCTATATTCAATGACCTGGTAAATAGAGAATATATATTAAGAAATCCATTTAAGAAAATCAAGCTGCTTCCAGAAGATGAAAGAAGTGTATTTGCCTATACAAAAACCGAGCTGGATCTATTAAAATCTCATTTCCCCGAAAATGCCCCACGGATCTGGCTAGTTTGTCAATTTGTGTATTACTGTGCCATAAGACCGGCCGAATTAGTGCGACTAAGAATAAAATACATTGACGTGGATCATGGAAAAATATTTATTCCCGCAGAAATATCTAAAACCAGGCACCAGGATGTTATAAATATTCCTATTCCTTTTAGTCAGGATCTGAAACAATTAAATCTCCATAAACTTGATCCGGAGTATTTCTTATTCTCAAAAAATCTGGAACCGGGTATTATTCAGATTGCCCCAACCAGGATAGCTGAAAAAATCAGAAAAGAGGCTGCAAAAATTGGATTAAAACGTAAATTATATGAACTTAAACATACCGGTGCAGGAATGGCTCTGGAATCAGGATCAGATATTAGAGATATTCAATTGCATTTACGACATTCTGATTTAAATACAACAGAGAATTACTTGAAAGCATTTAAGAGTTCAACGAGTAAAGAATTCATTCAGAAATTTCCAGAACTATAATTCAAAAGTTATATAACGAAGAGTATTTGATATTTTGTCAAAACATTGAATGACCTTTAAAAAAAAGTACTCAATAGTCATAATTAAAAAATTAAGATCACTCCAAGTACATAAGAAAATATTAATAAAAACTATAAATTTAGTTCCTCCCAGACATTCTCTTTTCGTATCCTTCTTTCCATCACATCTGGAGAAACTTGAAATTTACTGCAGATTAATCTAGCAATTGCCTCTATTATTTCATTATTACTGTCTGGATATGACGTTTTAAATTCCTCAATTTTTTCACGCAGACTTTCAAGGGCCTCAATTAGTTTGTTTCTAGGAACTAGAAGCCTTCCTGCAAATTCATAGGCTTGTTGTTCAAACCAATTAAGATCCACTTCGTCCATTTCTTCTCTCATTTTTGACCATTCTGTAGGAGTCCGATATTCGGATTCTTGAATTTCTTTACTATGAAGAACATAGTGTCCTACTTCATGAGCTATAGTAAATCGATATCTGTTCACATTCCTTTCGCTCATCAGTTCATTATCAACATAAATTGTTTTTAAATCTCTTGACAAAAATCCATCCATATCAATATTCTGTTTTATGAAAGCTTTTGGAATCAACTCAAGTTTTAGGTCAAATTCAACTATATCTTCAATTGGGACTGGTATAGTATCAGATGGGTTTAAATATTTCCCTCTGAATTCATCAGCTTGAGATCTAATATAGAGATTACTTAGTCTTTTAGGTTTAATTTTGTCATTACTCATTCTTCTTTTATAGTTTTAATTAACAATTTTAGTTCATCCATTGTCGGAGCTTCTCCCCTAATGGTTCTAAAAAAAACAGGAAGTTTTTCTAACAATTGTTCATCATCCATTAAATTTTTTGGAATGAAGGCAATTGCTGCTAAGTCAAATAAAGTAGAGTATTCTTCACTGCCTTTACTAATTTGCAGTACTTCTGCAATTTTTTCAATCATCTGTTCATCTTTTGGAGGCGTTGTAAATTCCCTTTCTATTTTGCTCCAGTTACTTGCATCATAATCAATCCGCCTGCAAAATTCTCTTAACGAAATTCGATTTTCGATTCGCTTTGTTTTAACGAATTCTCCAAATGTTTTCATGTGGTGTCTGGTTTTAAGTTTTAAATAGTTTTTTGTATCGATTTTTGTTAGTACCTGTGGTAAAATTCTACCATGTGGTAAATATATACCACAATCATGCCATTTCAATTCTTTTTATCATGTTGTACAGCATGTTTTGCAGGAATCTTGTTTTTATGAAAGAACGGCCTCCTTATTTTACATATAATTTATTTTATGAACTTTTATTTCCTGCACCTATTATTAATGATCCCCATTGAAAGGCTGGCACTACAACTACCATCCCGCTTCAGTCTTATATGATTGCATATATGTCTGTTGTCTAAATTATTACGTGATGTACTAAGCTAATTTGATACGTATTTAAATACCCATTTAAATAGGTATAATATACAAAACACATCTTAATAAAGCTGTGCCTGGTTAAAAATTTTTTAACTTCACCTGAGATTTTACAGTAATAAGAATTTTAAACAGGAAATAAACTTACTAAACCACCATGAATAACTTCAGGGAAACTGCAAATTTTATATGGAGCATAGCAGAACTGCTTAGGGGTGATTATAAACAATCTGAGTACGGCAGGGTTATCCTGCCTTTTACAGTATTGCGCAGGCTTGATTGTGTCCTGGCTCCCACTAAAGAGAAAGTACTGGACAAGCTTGAACAGCTAAAAAAGATGAAAATACAGAACGTTGATCCTGTCCTTAACAAAGCAGCAAAATATAAATTCCATAACCGTTCCCTGTATGATTTTGATAAGCTGATAGCAGACCCTGAAAACATTGCTGCCAACCTGAGAGATTATATAAACAGATACTCAGAAAATGCCCGTGAGATATTTGAGCATTTTAATTTTGATGAACAGATTACCCGGCTCGATGATGCTGATCTGCTTTTTCTGGTTACAAAGCAGTTTCAGGAAATCGATATTCACCCTGACAGGATTTCCAATACCCACATGGGTTATATTTTTGAAGAGTTGATAAGAAAATTCTCTGAAATAAGTAATGAAACAGCAGGCGAGCATTTTACACCGAGAGAAGTGATACGGTTAATGGTTAATATCTTATTCCTGAAAGACAAGAATATTCTTACCCAAAAAGGGAAAGTGGAAACATTATACGACTGTTGTGCAGGTACTTCAGGGATGTTAAGTATTGCAGAAGAGTACCTGGCAGAATTAAATCCTGATGCGAAACTGGAGGTTTTCGGACAGGAACTGAATCCTGAATCATATGCCATATCTAAAGCCGACCAGATGGTAAAAGCGCATGAGGCAAATAATATCAAAATCGGGAATAGCCTTTCGAATGATCAGTTTGCAAAAGCAAAATTCTCATATATGCTCACCAATCCACCGTTCGGGGTGGAATGGAAGAAAGTGAAAACTGCTGTAAAAAACGAACATGAGCAAATGGGGTTTGGCGGCAGGTTTGGTGCCGGACTACCACGCATAAGCGACGGCTCTTTCCTGTTTTTGCAGCACCTGATATCAAAAATGAGACCCTCCAACGGAGGTGCCCGGATAGGTATCGTTTTTAACGGCTCACCACTGTTTTCCGGAAGTGCCGGCAGTGGCGAAAGCAATATACGGAAATGGATTATCGAGAACGATATGCTGGAAGCCATTATAGCCCTGCCCGACCAGTTGTTTTATAATACAGGTATATTCACTTACCTGTGGTTTGTAACCAACCGGAAGCCAGCTAACCGTAAAGGCAAAATCCAGCTTCTCAATGCAGTCTCCTTCTATGAGAAAATGTCCAAAAGCCTTGGGAATAAACGGAATTACATTACTAATGAGCAGATTGCCGAAATTACCTGTATTTATGGCGATTTTGAGGAAGGGAAATACAGCAAAATATTCGATAACGAAGAGTTTGGTTACAACCGCATTACGGTGGAACGACCTTTACGGGATGAGAACGGGAATATAGTCAGGGATTCCAAAGGACAACCAAAACCCGACACCAATCTAAGAGACTATGAAAACGTGCCCTTGAAAGAAGATATACGGAAATACTTTGAACGGGAAGTCATGCCTCATGTGCGGGATGCCTTGATTGATGAAAGCAAGACCAAAATTGGATATGAAATTAATTTTACGAAGTATTTTTACAAATACAGCCCACTAAGGTCAATTGAAGAAATAAAAAAAGAAATTTTAGACTTGGAAAATGAAATTGAAGAAATCTCTAAAGAATCTATCAATACATGAATTCATTAAAAATTGATACAGGAATTGATTGGCTTGGTGAAGTCCCCCAGGAATGGACAAGGTGTAGACTTAAAACCACTATTAAGGAATCTTTCAATGGTGTATGGGGTGATGAACCGAAGGATAATGAAAATGACTTGATTTGTATTCGTGTGGCTGATTTTAACTATAACAAACTAACCATAAATCTAAATAAATATACAGTAAGAAATATACCTGAGAATCAACATAACAGAATGTTGAAGAAGGGAGATATTTTAATTGAAAAATCAGGTGGCGGAGAAAAACAACCAGTTGGGCGGGCTATCATATACGATAATGAAATTGAGGAAGCTGTATGCTCAAACTTTATTGGAAAGATTACTCTATATAAGTCAAAAGTAATACCAAAATTCGTTGTTTACTATCTTTCAAGTTTGTATTCAAATGGCATTAACACAAAACATATAAAACAGACAACAGGTATTCAAAACCTTGATTTAGAATCTTATTTAAACGAATCTATTTATTTGCCTCTATTGACCGAACAACAAAGAATCGCCGACTTCCTCGACCAGAAATGCGCCAGTATTGATGCTTTAATAGAGAAAAAGCGGAAACTCATCAAGCTCAAGAAGGAGGAGCGGACTGCCCTTATCAACCAGGCAGTGACCAAAGGTCTCGACCCAAACGTAACCATGAAAGACTCAGGTATAGAATGGCTGGGGGAGATACCTGAGCATTGGGAGGTGAAGAGATTGAAGTATGTTACATCAAAAATTGGTGATGGAATTCATACAACACCAAATTATATTGATAAATCAGACATACATTTTATTAACGGAAATAACCTTTGCGACGGTTCAATAATTGTTCAGAGCAATACAAGATGTATAGATGAAAGTGAATATGAGAAACACAAGATTGATTTGAAATTTGGTTCAATACTAATATCAATAAACGGAACCATTGGAAATCTAGCTCATTATAGCGGTGAAAAAGTTATTTTAGGTAAGAGTGCTGCTTACATTGAGTGTACTGATAATTTTAGAAACGAATTTGTTTATTATTTTTTTCAATCAGAATACATTCATAACTATTTTGAAAATTCGCTATCTGGAACAACTATTAAAAACCTTTCATTAAATACATTACAGAATACAAAAGTGCTTATTCCATCTTTTGAAGAACAAACAATGATTATTACTTCACTTAAAGAAAAAACATTAGCATTTGATAAAATCATAGAAAAACTTACAAAACAAATAGAAATCATAAAAGAATACAAAATCAACTTGATTTCGGAAGCTGTGTCAGGGAAGTTATATTTATAATTATTTAATCAAAATGAAGGAAATTTATTCGAGATACATTTGAACATAAAATAGATATTTATAAATCTTCAATTAACTGTTATAGATAAAAATGGGGATACATACCGAAAAAACATTTGAAGAATCAATCGAGTATAGCCTCCTGTCAATTGGAAGTTTTCAGAAAGGTCAGCCTGATGACTTTGACCGTAATCTTGCATTGGACAGGGCAACTGTTATCTCGTTCATTAAGAGCTCCCAGCCCAAGGAATGGGAGAAAATTTCCAGAACACATGGTTCTGATGTAGACACTAAGGTTATAAACCGGCTGGTCCGTGAACTGGATTTAAGAGGCATCCTTGATGTTTACCGGAAAGGATTTACCGATTACGGTGTTAAGTTCAAAATGGCTTATTTCCGTCCCGAAACCGCATTGAATCCTGAATCGGAAAGGCTCTATAACCTGAACCAAATAAAGATTATCAGACAACTCAATTACGATCCCCGGAATGAGAATTCCCTGGATATTGTCCTGTTCCTTAACGGTCTTCCTGTTGTTACAATGGAACTGAAAAACCAGTTTACAGGTCAGGATGTTTCGGATGCAAAGAAACAATTTGCCTACGACAGAGATCCCAAGGTTCCAATATTCCAGTTTAAGAAAAGAGCTTTAGTTCATTTTGCGGTTGATACCGATACGATCTATATGACCACCCGCCTTAAAGGTAAAAATACAAAGTACCTGCCGTTCAACTTAGGACATAATAACGGGGCAGGTAACCCTCCCAATCCAAACGGATACCGTACTTCATACCTCTGGGAAAACATCCTGACTAAAAATTCCCTTATGGATATCATTGGCAGGTTCCTGCACATTGAGGTGAAGGAATATGACTTCAGCGGAAAAACAAAGAAAAAGGAAAAATTAATATTCCCAAGGTTCCACCAGTTAGATGTAGTAAGGAAACTGACAGCAGACGCCAAAAGTACCGGTCCGGGGAAAAACTACCTGATACAACATTCTGCGGGAAGCGGAAAAAGCAACTCTATCGCATGGCTGTCCTACCGTCTTGCCAGTCTGCACGATGCCAACGACAAAAGAGTCTTTAATTCGGTGATTGTAGTAACCGACAGAAGGATCCTTGATACACAACTGCAAAACACCATTTACCAATTTGAGCATAAACAGGGAGTCGTTCAGAAAATAGATAAGCATTCCGTTCAGCTTGCCGAAGCACTGGAGAAAGGCTCCAATATTATCATCACCACCCTTCAGAAATTCCCTTTTGTTTTAGATAAGATTGGGGAGTTCCCTGCCCGCAACTATGCGGTAATCATTGACGAGGTACATTCAAGCCAGGGTGGTGAAGCCTCCAGAAAAATGAAGGAGGTACTGGCAGCCGGCTCCCTGGAAGAAGCGGAAAAGCTCGAAAGAACAACCGGAGAAGAAGAAGATATCGAGGATGAAATCAGGAAAACCATGATGACAAGAGGTCATCAGCCCAACCTGAGTTTTTTCGGTTTTACAGCAACTCCTAAAGCCAAAACTCTGGAAGTATTCGGGGAACCCGGTACTGATAATAAACCCGTGCCTTTCCACCTTTACTCTATGAAACAAGCCATCGAGGAAGGCTTTATTCATGATGTCCTGAAGAATTATACAACCTACAAAACATATTTCAAGCTGTCAAAGGCAATTGAGGATGATCCGGAAGTCAATAAGCGTAAAGCTGCCATCGCCATCGCTAG
>DAOVLD010000245.1 GCA_030631445.1 Bacteroidota bacterium | reverse complement strand
TAATTATGTCAATAGTTATAACAGGTAATAACCTGACAATTGAAAAACTTGTTAGAGTTGCGCGCAATAATGAGAAAGTTGAATTGCATCCCGGTGCAAAAGAAAAGATTAAGATTTGCCGGGCTATGCTTGAAAAGAAAATTCAGGCACATGAAATTATGTATGGAGTAAATACCGGTATTGGAGAGTTTTCAGAAGTTGTTCTTGATGATAGCCAGGTTAAGCAGTTTCAGAGATATCTGATATATAATCATGCTGCCGGAATAGGAGACCCTGCCCCTGTGGAATATGTTAGGGGAGCAATGCTTGGTAGAATAAATGTTCATGCTAATGGCAGATCCGGTTGCCGGCCCGAAATTACTGAAACTTTAATTGAAATGCTTAATAAAGGTGTTACCCCTTTTGTTTGTCAAAAAGGTTCAGTAGGGGCATCTGGTGATCTGGCCCCGATGTCACAAATTGCCTTGATATTACTTGGTGAAGGAGAAGCATATTATAAGGGTGAGTTGATGGAAGGAAAGAAAGCTATGGATAAAGCTGGAATTGCAATACCCGGATTGGAAGCAAGAGATGGTTTAGCTACCATTAATGGGTCAAATTTATTGACTGCAATGAGTGCTTTGTTTATTTATGATGCTAATAACTGGCTTAAACAGGCTGAGATAGCAGCTGCAATGTCGCTTGAGGCTCTTAAAGCTAATATGAAACCATATACTCCAAAATTGCACGAAGTAAGAGGTTTTAAAGGTGCTGTCCGAAGTGCCAAAGCAATTCAGAAACTCATTGAAGATGGTGACCTGATTAATGGAAATATAAAATGTAAAGTACAGGATGCTTATTCTATGAGATCAACTCCTCAGGTAATCGGCTCTGCTCATGATGCCCTGGCATATGCCCGTTCACAGGTTGAAATTGAGTTGAATGGTGTGGGCGATAACCCTGTATTTTTCCCGGAAGAAGATATGCAACTTACCGGAGCTAACTTTCAGGGCACTCCTGTTTCGCTACCTATGGATATGGCCGGGGTGGCAATTACCATGGTTAGTGTCATGTCTGAGAGAAGAATGAATAGATTGAATAACCCCGCTCTTAGCGTTGGATTGCCGGCTTTCCTTACAAAAGGAGCAGGAATGTTTTCCGGATTGATGCTAAGTCAGTATACCGCTGATATGCAAATAGTAGAACAAAAAATGTTATCAGCACCTGCATCAATACAGTCTATTCCCGCGGCTGCCGACCAGGAAGATTTTGTTTCAATGGGAATGAATACCGCAATTAAAAACTCACAAATACTTGATAACGCGTATGGAATATTAGGTATCGAGTTGATGGCTGCTGCACAAGCCCTGGATTTTAGAGAATATGAATTTGGTAAAGGAGTAAAGAAAGCAAAGGAGATAATTAGGAAATATGTTGATTTTCTTGATATTGACAGACCTTTATACCCTGATCATACAAGAATGAAAAAACTTGTTAAGTCGTGTGAAATTCTTCATGAAGTGGAAAAAGTTGTTGGAGATCTGGATTAACCCGGAAAATTTACACCCCGGCTTGTGCTGCTCTAAAATTTTCGTTGGTTTTGGTTAATGCGCCTGTTCCTGAGTTGGCGGAGAAGAAAAGTTTTATATTCTTCTTCAGCAATATATATTTGCATCACTTTTTTTATGGGAAGAACCTCTTTGAATTTCTCATGGTATGCTAAAAACAAGTCAGATTCCTCTTTCGTAAGACGAATGAACTTTCCGGTCATATCTTCAATTTCCTTCTCTGATAAATTATTGAGGTTCTGAATGTAATAACGGATTGTATTTCTTCTGTCCTGAATGATTTTATTTTTACGTGCCTGGTAATCATTATATACAGGCCAGAATCCCTGGGCTTCCTTAGTTGTCAATTGTAGTTTCTTAGTAAAGAAACCAATTTTTTGTGCCTCGAGTTCCTGAATTCTTTCATGTTGCTGTGAAAAAACTGTCCGGGGTACCAGGAAAAATAAAATAAGGCAATAAAACAGCCAATTCTTTAAATCTTTCATCTGTAAATGTTTTATAAATGATTTGCAATTGTATAAATATCAATGTTTTCATTAAGTAGATAATCAATTATCTCTTCACTCAAATCATCATCTGTTTCAACATGCTGTTGTTCTTGTTCTTCAAGCAACTCCATTATCAGCGTATTGTCAACATCGTTCGAGTAGAAATCCATATACTCGGCAATTTCCTGGTTGCTGATTTGCGAATTTGAATTCCTGTTGATAAAATATCTGAACCCGGTATATCCTATCAGGGCAAAGCCAAGAATAGCAGCAGCAAGAGCCAAATGAGGCTTTAAATAGTCAACAATCCGGATTACAGGCTTGCTGACAGCTTTTTCGTGTGCATGAATGTTAGCCTGTATCTTTTCCGGTAGATTGTTAAAATAATTATCCGGTACCCTGAAAGGATTTTCCTTCTTCAATCCGGAAAACTCTTGTTCAGATTGTTTTTTCATATTTATTGATCCTTCCTGCAATTGTTTGACAATAAAAAGTTAAAAAGGTTTAATCATTAATTAAAAAATCTTTGATCTTTTTTACAGCATGATGATAAGAAGCCTTCAGGGCTCCAACTGAAGTGCCAAGTATCTCAGCAATTTCATCATACTTCATTTCATCAAAATATTTCATATTAAAAACAAGCCGTTGCTTTTCAGGGAGTTTTAATATAGCTTTTTGAAACTTTAGCCTGGTTTCATCACCATCGAAATAGTTGTCCCCTTCAAGCATGTTTTGTAACTTATTCTCTAAATCGATAAATGGGATCCATATTTTTCTTCTCGAACGTTTCAGGTGGCTGAGAGCTTCATTTGTTGCTATCCGAAATAGCCATGTAAATAGCTTCGAGTCGCCCCTGAATTTTCCTAAATTATTCCATGCTTTAATAAAGGTTTCCTGTATTACATCATTAGCATCCTCATGGGTAATGACGATCTTACGAATATGCCAATATAATTTTTCCTGGTACTTTTTCACAATCAAGCCGAAAGCATAATCAGGATTTTCTCCGGCATTGAATAAATGTAAAAGTTCTTTGTCACTGTAGCTATTTTCTACCACACTGATATCTTTCTGAATAATAATGCTTTATGATCAATATATTGTCAGTTTTAGCATTTTTCCGGGTTACAATATCCTGAGAGTCCCGGATTTACCCGGCTCAATTTCAAATGATTTTTCAATAGTATAATAAACGCTTTTTGCATTCCTGGGTTTAAAGATTACCCGGTAATTACCCGGTAATAAAACAAGATTATTTACTTTGTTTTTGGTGTCAATATTATAGATCCACTCAAGATTGTTTTTCTTTTCCAGAAACAGGCCGCAATATCCTTCTGCACCAAAACTAAGAGTAATAATGCCGGGACGAGGAATTTGAATGGTCGTGGCTTCGCTTTGAGAAATATCTACATCGTTAATGAGAAGCCGTGGGAGAGCTGGTATTTCTATATCATACTTTCCAATTAAATAT
>DAOVLD010000005.1 GCA_030631445.1 Bacteroidota bacterium | reverse complement strand
TGGGCAGCTGAACTAATACTCTGGTTACCCGGAGTTCCCCTGTTAAGCTTAGTAATTGCAATTAGATCTGCATTAATATGATATCCATAAGCAATTATTGTATCTACAATATTACTACCTTTCTTCGTTTTTCTTATTGCTTTTATACCTTGTTTATCAATGTATTCAAATGCCTGATCGCCATATTTCTTTAGTCTGTAGATTATATCCTTGTTATCAGAGGTTCTGACATCAACCACATGAATTTCTGCTTTAAACTTTTCGGCTAATTCAGCAACAATAGGTACTTTTTGTCTGGTATTTTTGTATACATCGATAGGTAGAATGATCTTTGAGATATTAGTTTTCTTAAAACCATGACGTATAGTTAAAACAGGGCATGAGGCTTTTGACACAACGCGGTACGAGTTACTTCCTACCCACAATTCTTCAAATCCTGAAACCCCATGGGTTCCCATCACTATCAAACCGGCATCTATTTTTTCAGCTTCATCAATCACATTTTTATATATTTTTCCGGTTGTAATAACATAATCGAAAGCACCTTTGCCCTTATATTGCTCCTTGTAATGATCCAGAATCTCTTTACAAAATTCATCGACCGTTTTTGAATAGCTTTTTTCTGATCCTTTCAAAATAAAAGGCTGGTCATAACTTTTTAATTTTCTAACATGTAGAATCCTCAAATCGCCACCAATTTTATTAATTATTTTGATAGCGTGCTCCAGGGCATGCATGGAGCCCTTTGAAAAATCTACCGGGACAAGAATGTTTTTCATTTCCTGTGAATTTTGAGGTTGATATTCAATCAAATATAATAAATTTTATATATCCATATTGTTATAACCGAAAAAAAATATATTATAACTGAATCTTTTCCTGCTCATTAATAGGAATTTTTTTTCTCATCAGCCCGCTATTTATTTTTGCCATTCCTTTAAGTTCAACATCAATATATCTATGTAAAAACAAGTCCGTTAAAGCAAAAACACTAAAGGATAAACTCTTTAATTCAGCACTAAGAGGGAAAGTATAAACCTGACTGGATCGTTTGGGAATATTAACCTTTTCAATACTCCTAATTTTACCAATATATGTCCCATTTAATAATACATCTAAATCCAGTGTGCGTAATGTAAAACTTTGCCTGTTCGGATTTTCTATTTTAACCATAACCTTAAAACTGATCTGCTTACCTGATAAACCATTTATCTCTATTCCTGTAGCCGGTCCAATACGCACCTCTTCAACAGGTGAACAGGACACTAAAAAAAGAAATACAAAAAAAGATATAGCAATAATTTGCTTTTTCATAACAACCAAAATTATAATCTGCAACTAATCAGTCGGCAGTCCACAGTCCCGGAAAAACAGAAATCTTCGATTTCATATTTTTCCGAGGATCCTCGAAAATTTACGCAATTCGCCAGTTGGCGAATGCTAATTTTCGGGATCGGCAGTCTACAATCGGCCTTTCAACCTTATGCCTTGAACTCTCTTCACTCTTCACTTCTGCCTTCTGCCCACAGTGAAATATGCTCCTACGTCGCATTTCACGTGGCAAGCTTTTGCCTTTCTTCCCTTCTACCCTCTGCCTACTTCCTTCTTCCCCTCATTTCCTCATTTCCACATCACCTCATTTCCTCCTCTTCACTTTTGTCTTTTGCCTTGTCTTCTCCCTACTCACCTTACTCACCTACTCACTCATTTACAGCAGCAATTATCTCGTCTGTAATTTCAAGATTATGATAAACGCTTTGAACATCGTCATTATCTTCAAATTCTTCAATCACTTTTATTACCTTAACAGCCAATTCTTTATCAAGCTTATTTGTTGAATTTGGAATCCGTTGTAATTCAGCATTTTCCGCTTCAATATTCATTTCTTCCAGTTTTTTCTGAACATTACCGAAATCATCAAGTTGAGTGGTAATAATAAACATCCCATCTTCATCTTCAATTTCTTCCGCACCGGCATCAATAATCTCAAGTTCAAATTCATCAGGATCTATATCTTTCTTCGGAACAGTAAATACTCCTTTTGTTTCGAACAGGAAATTTAAAGAGCCATTAGTTCCCAGGCTGCCTCCACTTCTTGTAAATATTGACCGAATGTTACCTACAGTCCTGTTGTTATTATCAGTAAGACATTCAACATATACTGCAATTCCATGTGGAGCATATCCTTCAAAAGTAACCTCTTCATAATTTTCAGCATCACTTCCGGCTTTACTTATTGCCCGCTGCACATTATCTTTTGGCATATTAGCTCCTTTAGCATTTTGTACTGCCAGTCTTAACCTTGGGTTACTATCAGGATCAGGACCACCTTCTCTTACAGCAACATGAATCTCTTTAACAATACGTGAAAATATCTTTGACCGTTTAGCATCTTCAGCGCCTTTTTTCCTTTTAATAGTTGACCATTTACTGTGTCCTGACATGTTTTCAGTTTTTTAGTTTGCTGATACAAAATTACTAAATTTGCGAAAGTTTTATGATGAAAGTGACAAACAATATAATATCCCCTGCCGGGCATATATCCGATCTTCTTCCTGATCAAAATAAGCCATGTGTTTATATTGAAACATACGGATGCCAGATGAATGTAGCGGACAGTGAAATTGTACTGTCCATACTGGCTGAAAACGGGTATAATGTCAGTCACGATCCTGAACAAGCGGATATCATCCTGATTAATACCTGTTCCGTCAGACAAAAAGCTGAACAAAAAGTTTTCAAAAGACTGGAAGTATTTTCCCGGATCAGGAAAAACAACCCGGGTACGCTGGTAGGAGTAATTGGGTGTATGGCTGAAAGACTCAAAGAACAACTGGTAAATAATTTCCAGGTAGTTGATCTTGTTATTGGTCCTGATGCATACCGTAAATTACCCGATCTTATCAAAGAAGCCGGTACAGGACAGAAAGCAGTGAATGTCCTGCTTTCCCGCGAAGAGACCTATGCTGATATCAGTCCAGTTAGAATGGATAAAAACCGGGTAACAGCTTTTATTTCCATAATGCGTGGTTGTAATAACATGTGTACCTATTGTGTTGTGCCTTATACAAGGGGCAGGGAAAGAAGTCTTGATCCGAGAATAATACTCAGAGAAGTTGATAATCTTACCCGACTTGGATATAAGGAAGTCACTTTGATCGGTCAGAATGTTGATTCATACCAATGGAAGCCGAAGGAAAAAGATATAGAGATTTCGTTCAGCGGACTACTTCAAAAAATTGTTGAAGCTGTACCTGAAATGCGAATACGTTTTTCCACATCCCATCCTAAAGATTTGCCAGATGAGGTTCTATCGGTTATGAGCAGATATAATAACATCTGTAAACACATACATCTGCCTCTGCAATCGGGAAGCACCCGCATACTTGGTTTAATGTGCCGCGGTTATACGCGGGAATGGTATATTGAACGTTTAAGGGCAATTAAAAAGATCCTTCCCGGTTGCTCAATCTCAACTGATATTATTACCGGGTTCTGTTCTGAAACTGAAGAAGAACACAAAGAGACATTAAGCCTTATGGAATGGGCAGGGTTTGATTTTGCTTACATGTTTAAATATTCTGAAAGACCGGGGACCAAAGCAGCAAAAAAACTGAAGGATGATGTGCCTGAAGAAGTAAAATCACGCCGTCTTACAGAAATCATCGAACTTCAAAACAAATTATCACAAAGGGCAAAAACAAAAGACATAAACAGGGTTTACGAGGTTCTGGTCGAAGGTATTTCAAAAAAATCAGAGAATGATCTGTTTGGAAGAACCTCTCAGAACAAAGTAGTTGTTTTCCCCCGAAAAAACTATAAGCCGGGAGATATTGTAAACGTCAGAATAAAAAATTGCACTTCTGCAACATTGCTTGGAAAACCTGTTTAAACAATCCCTGGTTTTTTAGAAACCAATGCCAACGGTTATCCCTCCACGAACACCAAAACCATCAAAGGTGCCAATTTCAAAATCATCTTCCGATCCGCTAGTAATATCCATATTACCAAAACCATATGCCGGTCCCAGAAAGGCTTCGATAGTAATTATATCTTTAAGAAGTGTTTGAGCGCCCACAAGTAAACCACCACCGACCACTGTTAAATTACTTTCTGCACTACTTCCTTCAACAGTTAGTTTGAAACTTTGGTACCGGAAGTATGGCGCCAGGAATATTCCTTTTGGTGCTGAAGATTCTGAAAGGTAGTACCTGAATTCCGGGGTAATTCCAAAACCACTGAATTTAGTGTCCCCCGCCCCCACTTTGGTAAAAAAGAATCCCAGTTGTCCGCTCATATCATCATTTAAAACCCTTTCGTAGAAAAAAGATCCTGACTTGACAATCGGACTGAATAAATTTACTTTTACAATATTACTCTTCTGTGAATATCCTGAAAAGGAGACTGAGCAAAACAGAAGGATCGATAAAAAAAGAAAAATAATCTTCTTCATAGTCGTGGTATTTAATTAATACTTATAATAAAAATAAATAATATCTATTTTTTTTCCAAAAATAGTGCCAGTTCAGTATTATTTCTATTGATTTCTTCCTGCGACTTGATTGTAAGAAATAAAAAAATGTATTAATGAAAAGAAATCAGTAATATCCGGATTAAATAGCCCCTATTTTACAACCTCAGCTACTTTTCCCGGATACATGCATTCAGAAAAAGCATCCTCTAATTCAAGAAGCCTGAATAACTCTTTTACTTCTAAAGATACATTTGTAAGAAAAAGCCGGGAATTATATTTATTAGATATCTCATGGAGTTTATGAAGTGTATTAAATCCTGAAGTATCGATGAATTTGATTCCCTTTAGGTCAAGTAGTAATTCTGCCCCATTTTCGTTAAGAAGCTGAACCAGTTGTTTCTCAATGATCTTTGAAATAGTTGTATTTAAGCGATTTATCTCAAAAAAAGAAACGATAAACCGATTGTTTTCTCTTTCAATCTTTAACATATGCAGTTAAATATATCTATTCCGTGCTAAAATAAAATGGTTTAAAATTGATTTGGTTTAAAAAACTATGAAGTTTTCAACAAAAAAAGACTACTTATTAACTACTTTCAGAGACAGTTCCCTGAGTTGCTCATCTGACAGGACTGAAGGTGTATCGATCATAACATCTCTTCCGGCAGTATTTTTAGGGAATGCAATATAATCACGAATAGAATCCGAACCGCCAAATAAAGCCACCCATCTATCGAAACCAAAAGCAATTCCACCGTGTGGTGGTGCTCCATATTTAAAAGCATTCATAAGAAATCCAAATTGTTTTTCCGCCTCTTCATCTGAGAAACCAAGAAGGCGAAACATTTCAGCCTGCTCTTGTTTATCATGAATACGAATTGATCCTCCTCCAATTTCTACCCCATTTATAACAAGATCATATGCATTAGCCCGTATTTTTCCCGGATCAGTTACAAACAGATGGTGATCATCCATAATTGCTGAAGTGAAGGGGTGGTGCATAGCATGATACCTATGGGTTTCGTCATCCCATTCCAGTAAAGGAAAGTCAACAATCCACAATGGGGCAAAAGTATTTTTGTCAATTAGTTTCAGCTTCTCTCCCATCTCAAGCCGTAATTTAGATAAAGCATACAGGGTTTTCTTTCTTTCCCCTGCAAGTACAAGTAAAAGATCTCCGTTTTTACCATCCATATTACTAGCCCATTTCTTAAGTTCTTCCTCGTTAAAAAACTTATCCACAGAAGATTTTACTGTTCCATCATTGTTCAATTTTACATATATCAACCCTGCAGCCCCAATTTGGGGTTTCCTGACGAAATCCGTAAGGGTATCCAATTCTTTCCTGCTGTATCCGGCACCGCCTTTTACACAAATTCCCCCGATATATTCTACACTATCGAATACCTTAAATCCCTTTCCCTTAGCCAGTTCGGTAATATCCTGTATCAACATTTCAAACCGGGTATCAGGTTTATCGGTCCCGTATTTTTCAATAGCCTCACTATAAAGTAACCTTGGAAATGCGTCTGTATAATCAAAATCCTTGATCTCTAAGAATAAATGCTTTGCTAATCCCTCAAAAGTTTCCAGAATATCGTTCCGTTCCACAAAAGACATCTCACAGTCAATCTGTGTAAATTCCGGCTGACGATCTGCTCTGAAATCCTCATCACGGAAACATTTCACTAATTGAAAATATTTATCAAAGCCCGATATCATTAACAACTGTTTAAAAGTTTGAGGAGATTGGGGTAATGCATAAAACTCCCCTGCTTTTAATCTTGAAGGGACAACAAAATCACGTGCTCCTTCAGGGGTGGATTTGATAAGCGCCGGGGTTTCAACTTCAATAAAATCTTTTGAATCAAGGTATTTTCGTACCTCCCGGGCCATTTCATATCTAAGAATAATATTTTTCTTAACCGGTTTTCGTCTAAGATCAAGATAGCGAAATTTCATTCTTAACTCTTCTCCCCCATCCGTTTTTTCCTCAATTGTAAATGGAGGCACTTCAGATTCATTAAGCACTTTAAATTCCTTTACCTCTATTTCAATTTCACCTGTTGGGATATTAAGATTTTTATTACTCCTTTCATTAACAATTCCGGTAGAACAAATAACGTATTCACGTCCAATCTTCCTGGCTTTATTACATAGTCCGGCATTCGTTTCCATGTTGAAAACCAACTGGGTGATCCCATACCTGTCACGCATATCAATAAATGTCATGCCTCCAAGATCACGTGATTTTTGAACCCATCCGCAAAGAGTTACTTCTCTTTCTTTGTTTGATAATCTTAATTCCCCGCAAGTGTGTGTTCGTAACATAATTTAATCTTTGAATTTGAGCAAAATTAAATAAAAAACGGAGAATTGTATTGCGATGAAGGGAATAGTGGAAATAAAAAAAATGTGATGCAGTGATACAGTATGAAGAGCGGAGAGCAAAGAGCAAAGGATTTCGTGAAAGCATTAACTTATAACTTTTAACATATAACGTATAACTCTTTGGAAGAATGGAAAACCCTCGTTTTTTTTATGCTATATTATTCCGTTATTTGTATTAATAAAGCAAATCATAAGAAGCTAACCTTATACAAAAATTATGATCCTTGACCGCTCAGATGAGTATTTCATGAAAGAAGCTCTGAAAGAAGCAATCAGGGCAAGGGATAAAGATGAGATACCTGTAGGAGCTGTCATTGTTAGTGGTAATGACATAATTGCCAGGGGGCATAACCTAACCGAAACCCTGAACGATGTTACTGCACATGCAGAGATGCAGGCTATTACTGCAGCAACGAATAATCTTGGCGGAAAATATCTGCACAATTGCACCATGTATGTTACACTTGAACCATGTATTATGTGTGCCGGTGCTGCATTCTGGAGCCAGATTGGAGCAATTAAATATGGAGCAAAGGACGAAAAAAGAGGTTTTACCAATAACCCTCAACATCTACTGCATCCAAAAACAAGATTAGAAGGTGGGGTATTGGAAAAAGATTGTTCTGAATTGCTAAAAACTTTTTTTAGAAAAAAGAGGGATAATTATTGATATAATTAATTCACTATATTTAAATCTTTTATAAAAAATATCTTTTTAAAAGAAAATTGAAGCGTAAAATACTTAAAACCCTTTCTGATTATACCACTGAACTTGAAAATTACATCAAGAAAAACAGTTTGACACTTATGGGCGATGAAGAAATTATAGATCTTATTTACCATTATAATGCACTTAAAGCGAAAAAGGAAAAACAGGGATCCCGGTAAACCTTGCCAGATTGATATAATCAACTAAATAGGACCCGTCTATTAAGTCCGAAAGTTTATATAAATATTTAAAATCACAAATGACAAGCACCAAAATACAAAAAAATCTCAATGACCAAAATCTCAATATTCAAAGCTGTTTCGGTCATCCGCCTGCCCAAAGTGCCTTTGGCACGGCGAACAGGTTTGAAAATTAATATCTATAATTTATTTGCTGTTTGTTATTTGATATTTGGAACTTGGAATTTATTTGTTTTTTGTTATTTGTTTTTTGTTATTTGATATTTGATATGTGTTATTTGGTCCCGAAAGTTTTCGGGATGTTTGACTTTATAAACAGATACTGAATATATTTCACTTATGATTATAGAAAACAGCAAGACAGCTATTAAAATCAGACTGCGCATCTTTCTTGCCAGCATTATTGTAGTTGCTTTAATTGCAATAATTTATACAACCAGGATCCTAATTAATCCTATATGGGGTTTGAATAAATCCCAGTGGTCATTTATTCTTGTTGGAGTTTTTGTGTTAATTTTAATATTTAACAACTTCAGGGATTTTTATTATATCTATTTTTCAGATAACGGGAATAAGATCGTTTTTAAATTTTATTCCATGAAAATTTTTTCAGGAAAAAAACATACAATTGAGATACATAAAAAGGATTTTGTAAAATTTCAAACAAGCTCCTTATTATTCAAAATAAGGGATTATTTAATAATTTATCAAAAGCTTAATAAGGGAATTGCAAAATATCCTCCAATAAGTATTACAGGGTTATCTAAGAAAGATAAAATAAAACTGAAAAACCAGCTTTCACTATATATTAACACATAATAAAAACCGATCTGATATACCTTTGTCAAAGCAAAAGTGAAGAGGGAAGAGCGTAGAGCAGAGTACAGAGGGGAAAGAAGTAAAAAGGAAGAAGCAAGAAGTAGGATTAATTGAAACATTTAAGCAAGAATACCATAAATCATTTAACATAAGTATTTTAGCTAAAAACTTTGGGGTTTATAAAAAATCTTAAATCATGAAGTAAATCATATTTTTTTTCTTCCCGGGTAATTAATTTTACTGTGAATTTTTTACTTGAAAATAAAGCATAACAAATAAAAAAACTATACCTATGAATGTTGATCAATTAATTTTAAATCTTGAGAAAAAGCATCCCGGAGAAAAAGAATATCTTCAGGCTGTTAAGGAAGTCCTGGAATCAATTGAAGAAACCTATAACGAGAACCCCCAGTTTGAAACTTCCGGCATTATTGAAAGACTTGTTGAGCCTGACAGAGTTATCACTTTTAAAGTACCATGGGCTGATGATGAAGGCAATATTAACGTCAACCTGGGATACCGCATTCAATTCAATAATGCTATCGGTCCGTATAAGGGCGGTTTGCGTTTTCACCCCAGTGTAACTTTAAGTATTTTAAAATTCCTGGGGTTTGAACAGATCTTCAAGAATAGTTTAACTACTCTACCCATGGGTGGAGCAAAAGGAGGAAGTGATTTCAATCCCAAAGCAAAGTCCAAATTAGAGATCATGCGTTTTTGCCAGTCTTTTATGTTGGAATTATGGCACAATATCGGAGCTGAGACAGATGTCCCGGCAGGAGATATTGGTGTTGGTGGCCAGGAAATTGGATTCCTGTATGGTATGTATAAAAAACTTGCCAGGAAACATACCGGTGTTCTTACAGGAAAAGGATTGAACTGGGGAGGCAGTCTGATACGGCCCGAAGCCACTGGTTTTGGAGCTGTATATTTTGCCAAGGAAATGCTGGGTACAATTGGAGAAGAATTTAAAGGAAAAACTGTTGCGCTTTCCGGATTTGGAAATGTTACCTGGGGAGTTGCACAAAAAGTAACTGAACTGGGTGCAAAAGTTGTGACCTTATCCGGACCTGATGGTTTTGTATATGACCCCGCCGGAATTTCGGGAGAAAAAATCGAGTACATGCTTGAACTGCGAGCCACTAATGAAGACATTGTAAGACCTTATTCATACGAATTTGAAAATGTGGAATTTCATCAGGATAAACGTCCCTGGGAAATTAAGGCCGACATTGTCTTTCCCTGTGCAACTCAAAATGAGTTGGATACAGAAGATGCTCAAAAATTGATTGATAATGGTTGCCTTTGTATATGCGAAGGAGCAAATATGCCATGTACACCTGAAGCTATCGAGGTTATTCAAAAGCATAAAATCCTTTATGGTCCCGGGAAAGCTGCTAACGCGGGTGGTGTAGCTACTTCAGGACTTGAAATGACCCAAAATTCGATGAAGATGAATTGGACAAGGAAAGAGGTAGATGATAAGCTTCATCAAATCATGAGGGATATACACCATGCATGTAAAACTCATGGTACACAAAAAGATGGTTATATCGATTATGTTAAAGGAGCAAATATTGCAGGGTTCCTCAAAATTGCCAATGCAATGCTCGATCAGGGTTTAGTTTGATAATGGAAAGAAACCCCCTGGTATATAAAATAGCTATTAGTCTTATCCCGGGAGTTGGAACTGTAACAGCAAAAAAACTTATTGCTTACGCTGGAAGTATTGAAGCTGTTTTTAATGAACCGGCTTCTAAACTTGAGAAAATACCCGGGGTTGGTACCTTGCTTGCTAAAAAAGTTACAACCCCGGGGATAATTGAAAAAGCCGACAAAGAATTCGAGTATATTCAGAAGAAGAATATAAAAGCCCTCTACTATCTCGATAAAGATTACCCTGAACGTTTGAAACATTGTCCTGATGCCCCGATTATTTTATTTTTACAGGGAAACCTGAACCTGAACCGTGAAAAGGTCATCAGTATTGTAGGAACCCGGAAAGCAACGGAAAGAGGCAAGGACATCTGTAAAAAACTTGTATCTGATCTTGCTGAAAGAAAACACAATCCGGTTATTGTAAGCGGACTTGCATATGGAATTGATGTTTGTTCACATAAAGCCGCTTTACAAAACAACCTTCCCACTGTAGCAGTTCTGGGTCATGGACTTGAAACTCTCTACCCTGCTTCACACAAATCAGTTGCCTATGAAATTCTGAAAGAAGGAGCTTTGGTCTCCGATTTCATGAGTTATGAATGGGCCGAAAAGAACAATTTTGTTAAAAGGAACCGAATTATTGCCGGACTGGCAGATGCCACTATTGTGGTTGAGTCGGGTCCCAAAGGCGGAGCACTGATCACTGCCGACCTGGCTAACTCGTACAACAGGGATGTTTTTGCATTCCCCGGAAGAGTGAACGACAATTATTCACAGGGATGTAACAGGCTAATTAAAATCAATAAAGCAGCCCTAATTGAAGGAGTTGAAGATTTAGAATATATAATGGGTTGGGATCCGCCCGGAAAAATCAAAAAAGCAATTCAAAAACAACTGTTCAGAGAACTCTCGCAAGAAGAAACAAAACTGGTGGATATCTTAAAAAAACGGGGCGATCTGCCAATTGACAGCATTTGCCTTGAGGCACAAATGCCTGTAAGTAAAGTATCACCCATATTACTAAACCTGGAGTTCGCCGGAATTGTTAAAAGCCTTCCGGGTAAAGTGTATACTCTGATATCAGGATAGTTTTTTATGCTATCTTGTATCAAAAGATGTAAAAAGTTTGAGGTTATATATTTATATGTTACTGGTTACTAGTTACTGGTTGCTGGTCGCTTGCTTTTTCTACCTTAACCCTCTTTATTCATAATATCTTTATTCTACATTCTTCTCCCGAAAAATAAAAAATCTTCGATTTTTATAATTTTTCGAGGATCCTCGAAAATCTAATCCCGCGTAGCGGGAAGATTTTCGGGACACTATTCCATTATTCCAATATTCCATTCTTCCACTATTCCATTCTTCCCCTCTATTCCATTTACTCCTTTTATTCCCTCTATTCCATCTTTCCATTATTATCACAGCAATCCATAAAAATCTGCTAAATATGTTAATAACAAAGATAAAGCAAACGCAAATATTGGTGCAAATATCCACACTATAAAAAACTTGTTTACAGATGTCTTCCTGAAAATATTTTTCGGGCCTAACTTAGCCACACCGATACCCAGAATTGCCGCGGTATTTAATTGTACCAATGAAGTAGGAATGCCTTTAATAGCAGAAGCCATTAATAATAAACTTGCAGTAATAAATGAAATAACAATTGCCTCTATTGATCCAAAAAGAACAATTTCCTTCCCGGTATTTTCTGCAAGTTTTTTTCCAAAAAATGAACTTCCTATTCCAAAGCTTGGCGCTACTATTAACGTAGCAAGAATCATAATAAGAATAAAGTTGTCATTTATATCCTGAATTCCCAGTTCATTTATGGTCATTGATGCAATAGGTCCTGCGGCATTAGCTACATTATTTGCACCAATTGCAAAAGCTACATATAATGACATTAAAATAATTAATGCTTTTATATATGGTTTTTTTGAAATATACTTAAAAAAATATGTTCTCTTCCTAATCGGTTTATAAATATATTTCCCGATTAAAAGGCAAATAAAAAAAGAGATTATGGGTAAGATAAACCATGTTGGAAGTATTTCGAAAAAAAGTTTATCTGTGTTTAATGTATGAAAATATACAGCAGGCGCTGTTACTGCTAAAACTGTTGCCTGACTTGTTGATTGTGGTACTCCCAGAAGATTTGCAATCAATAAAGCTATCGCTACGGAAAACAGAATAATTGAAACTAAAGAAAAAGTCATTAAATCGGGAGATAGAATATCTTTACCTACCGTAGTTGCAGTACCTCTTCCGGCAACAATAGCACCTATAAATACCATAATACCAAATAAACCCGGGATTAAGCCTTTTCTGATAATGTTTGCACCATATGCTGCAGAAAATGAGGGCGCTGTTCCACTCCCGCCCATATTTATTGCTAAAAATATTGCAACAAGAAACGGTATTAAAAGATGATTAAATAATGGTGATATCATGGTGTTTTTCAAATTCTAAATGTCAAATTTAGTTTTTCCCGAGAACATATTATATGTTTTTTAACTACTTCATCCAAGATAATAGAGAGTTAAAAGTTATAAAGTTATAAAGTTAAAAGTTAATGCTTTCGTAGGATCCTTTGCTCTCCGCTCTTTGCTCTTTGCTCTCTGCTCTTCCAGACTGTAAAGTGTTAAAAAAGATTACAATTTCTATCTAATTCATTATCAGTACAGTAAATATTTAGTGTAAAGAAACTGTACAATAATGATGTTTATCATTCTATCGTAAATTTAATATATCACTCTCCGTATAAATTAGTTATGGAGTTTGGTATTATAATTGATCATGTTTTGACAAAGCATTTAATGTCAAACACGAAAAATAAAGAGATGGAAAAAACAATTTTAATAGTAGATGATGAAGCTGCAGTATTGAGATCATTATCATTAGGACTCAACCAGAAAGGGTATAATGTTGAATCCTGCGAAAACGGAACCTGCGTTCTTAATAAACTAGAGTTACTTAAGAAAAATGAAAATAGTCCTGATACCATAGTAGTTGATATTTTTCTTCCGGATATCAATGGTATTAAACTCGGGAATATAATAAAATCCGAATATCCTGATGCTTCGCTTATTTACATTACAGGATCAATTGATAAACTGAATAAACAAGAAATTGAAAATCTCAAATCAGATGTCCTTCTGGAAAAGCCATTTACTATTGAGGATCTGACAGACCAGTTTCAGAAGATTCATGAATCACAGGAAAAATCAGAATTCGTTATAACAGAGGTTATAAAAAAAGAGGCTATTAGCACATCTGCGTATATGCTTTTAAAACTTAAGGATAATGCTGATTTTATGAGTATATACCGTAAGTTATATTACATGGAAAATACTTTATACTGCGATGCTACATCCGGAGATTATGATATTATTTTATTAGTTAATGCTGAAAGTATTGAAGAATGTAAAGAGATATTGAAAAATAGAGTGGAATCCGTTGAAGATATTGAGAAAATAGATTTTCTGCCGGTAAATAAGCCTCTTCCCGGTAACAATATTAGCGACATTATAAATTCTGCCGGAATTTCATCTGATGAATCATCTGAACAAAAGACAGAAAGAGATTTTAGTGTGAGCTTGTGTTCATATATATTATTACAGGTTAATGAAAATAAACTTATAGATGTAAATTCTGTTTTGAGTTTAAATGAAAATGTTGCCTATTGTGATTATACAACAGGAAAATACAATTTGATATTATTAGTGTATGGAAGATGTTTTGATGAAATTGATAAACTTATCGAAAATAATATTACAAATTTAGATGGTATATTAAAGGTTAAAGAATATCCAATAGTAAATATGTTCGATATGTAAAAAGAAGAGAGAGGAACGATAGAACGATAGGACGATGGAACGATGGAACGCTGGTTTACACAATATTCCAGTATTCCAACATTCCAATATTCCAGTATTCCAATGTTCCAAAATAACTACGCATTATACTGAAGAACTTAATAATAGGAAAACTAATGACCATATTAAAAATTCCCGGGAATAAAAGAGAAATAAAGAATTTCAAGATAGATTTGTTAACAAAGAAAGACCACAAGGGAGCTTTAATACCTTTACTGCAATCTGCCCAGGATTCATATGGATATATCCCTGAAAAAGCAATACATTATATCAGTGAAATTGTAAAAATTCCTGCTGCCCGTATTTATGGTGTAATAACCTTTTATTCCCAATTCCGTCAAAAACCGCTTGGAAAATATGTAATCCGAATTTGCGAAGGCACTGCCTGTTATGTAAACGGATCAAAAAGTGTTCTGGAAGTGCTTCAGGATGAGTTGGGCATAGATCTGGATGAAACAACAGACGATAATCTTTTTTCATTGCAATCTGTAGCATGTCTGGGATGTTGTTCTCTTGCTCCCGTTATGATGATTAATGATGAAACATATGGAAATCTTACTTCAAAAAAAATAAAAAAAATAATAAAAGAATATCGCATCGCAAAGTAATTAAATATGAAAGAAATAAAAGTGGGTTTGGGAACTTGTGGTATATCTGCCGGGGGGAAATTGGTATATAAAGAGTTCAAAGACAAACTTTCGCAAAACAACCTTGATATAGAAGTCAAACAGACAGGATGTATGGGCATGTGTTATAATGAAGTGCTGGTTGAAATTGTTGATAACGGGGAAAGCTATCTTTATTCAAAGGTGACTCCGGATAATGTCGAAAAAATTGTAAATGAACATATTATTGGAAACCATCCTGTTAATGAATGGATTGTTACATCCAGGAAGAATATCGAAAAAGACCCGTTTTTCAAAAAACAAAAAAGGATAGTTTTGCAAAACTGCGGTATTATTGATCCGGGTTCTATTGATGATTATATAAAGTATAATGGATATAAAGCCATAAAAAAAGTTATTCTTAATTACACTCAGAAAGAAGTTATTGATACAGTTTGCGAATCGGGTATACGGGGCCGGGGTGGTGGTGGTTTTCCTACCGGAGTAAAATGGAAATTTTCAAATGAAGCGCAGGGTGACAGTAAATATATTATTTGCAATGCCGATGAAGGTGATCCGGGTGCGTTCATGGATCGAAGTATTCTTGAGGGTAATCCGCATTCAGTATTAGAAGGAATGATGATCGCCGGTTATGCTATTGGAGCACAGGAAGCATATATTTATATCCGGGCCGAGTATCCCCTGGCACTTAAAAGACTGAAAACGGCAATCAGTGATTGTGAAAAAAAAGGATACCTCGGCGAAAATATATTCGGATTTGATGTGAGCTTCACAATAAAAATAAAAGAAGGTGCAGGTGCATTTGTATGTGGAGAAGAAACTGCCCTTATTGCATCTATTGAAGGTAAAAGAGGTGTTCCCAGACTACGTCCGCCTTTTCCTGCTCATAAGGGATTATGGCAAAAACCAACAAACATTAATAATGTTGAAACTTTTGCAAATATTCCATGGATAATCCTTAACGGTGCAAAAAAATTCGCTTCCATGGGAACTGAAAAAAGTAAGGGGACAAAAGTGTTTGCCCTTGCCGGGAAAATTGTCAGAGGCGGACTGGCAGAAGTTCCAATGGGAATGACAATTAATGAAATTGTTTATGATATAGGAGGTGGAATTAAGGATGGTAAAGAGTTTAAGGCAATTCAAATTGGAGGCCCGTCGGGTGGTTGTATCCCCGCGAGCATGGGTGATATGAAAATTGATTATGAAGAGGTTACAAAAACCGGCGCCATAATGGGCTCAGGGGGTTTAATAATACTGGATAATACCACATGTATGGTAGATCTGGCAAAATATTTCCTGAACTTTACCCAAAATGAATCCTGCGGTAAATGTACATTCTGCCGAATCGGGACCAAAAGAATGCTGGAGATACTGGAAAGAATAACATTGGGAAAGGGAAGGGAAAATGATATTGACTTTTTGGAAGATCTTGCTGAAAAGATAAAAAGCAGTAGCCTTTGTGGTCTGGGTCAAACTGCTCCTAACCCGGTTCTTACAACAATTAAATACTTCAGAGATGAGTATGAAGCACATATTATTGAAAAAAGATGCCCTGCTCATAGTTGCGCTGCACTTTTAACTTATACAATAAACGAAAATTGTACAGGCTGCACTTTGTGTGCTACAAAATGCCCTGTGAATGCAATTTCAGGTGAAGCAAAAGAAATCCACGAAATAGATCAGGATGTGTGTATTAAATGCGGACTCTGTTTTAGTGCCTGTAAGGTTGGTGCAATTGATAAAATATAAAATATTATGAATGGGAAATGAAAAAAATTAATATTACAATAAACGGCAAAAAAATTTCCACAACTTCCGATAAAACAATTTTAGAAGTAATTAATGAGAATAATATAGATAATATACCCACTCTTTGCCACGATAAAAGAATTGAACCATATGGTTCATGTTTTTTATGTGTGGTTGAAGTTGAAGGAATTAAGAAACTTATACTCTCCTGTTCTACTCCGGTCACGGATGGAATGATTATACATACTGATAATGAGAGAATTAGAAGCTCCAGAAAAACAGCCCTGGAACTTTTACTTTCAAACCATTATGCCGATTGTTTAGGACCCTGTACAAATAATTGCCCTGCCGGCGTTGATGCACAGGGTTATATTGCTCTTATCTCAATGGGTAAAAACAGGGAGGCAATAAAACTTGTAAAAGAAAATAATCCACTTCCATTATCAATTGGCAGGGTGTGTGTCAGAGATTGTGAGGTTGCCTGCCACAGGAACTTACTGGACGAACCTGTTGCAATAAATGCCTTAAAGCGCTATATAGCAGATATTGATAATAAAAACAAATGGATCCCGGAAATTAAGAAAAGCAAAAACAAAAAGGTTGCAATAATCGGGGGTGGTCCTGCCGGACTCACATGTGCATACTATCTGACTATAGAAGGATATTCAATAACTATTTTTGAAAAATTACCCAGGCTGGGGGGAATGTTAAGGTATGGAATACCTGAATACCGGCTTCCTAAAAAAATCCTTGATTCTGAAATTAAATGGATTATTGATTTAGGAATAGAAGTTAAAACCGGTGTAGAGATGGGAAAGGATTTTGACATAGAAACATTACAAAAGAAGGGATATGAGGCTGTTTTTATAGGTGTTGGTGCGCAAAAATCCAGCAGTATGAGGGTTAAAGGTGAAGATGATACAGCAGGAATTATAAAAGGAATCGATTTCTTAAGGGATACAACTCTTAACGGAAAACCAGAGCTTAATGGTACTGTAGCCATTGTTGGAGGCGGAAATACTGCAATTGATGCTGCCAGAACAGCATTGAGATGTGGAGCAGATAAGGTAAAAATAGTATACAGGCGGTCGGTTAACGAAATGCCTGCACACCATGACGAAATTGAAACTGCGAAAAAGGAAGGTGTTGAAATGCTTTTCCTTACAAATCCAAAATCTATCATTACAGAAAAAAACAGATTAAAATCTGTTGAATGTCTTAAAATGAGACTGGAAGACCCGGAGGTACCGGGAGAAAGACCCAGACCTGTGCCAATAAATGGTTCGGAATTTATTCTGGATTGTGATTGGCTGATAGGTGCAATTGGCCAAAAAGTAGATACAGCTTTTGCTAATTCAGATAAGGATATTAAATTAGAAAAATGGGGGACAATAATAGCAGATGAGAATACCTTTGAAACTTCAAAACCCGGAGTTTATGCCGGCGGCGATGTGGTCACAGGTCCTTATACTGCAATAAGTTCGATTGCTCAGGGTAAAAATGCAGCGCTCTCAATTGACGAATTTCTGCAAAACGGAAAGAATAAGAAAAAGAGGAATGGTGAATTCCTTAGTTTCAAACACAAATTTGGAGAGATACCGGAACGTGAATTTTCCTGCATGCCAAAAATCCCCAGAGAGAAAATGCCTGAATTATCTCTTTCAAAAAGAAAAAACAACTTTAAGGAAGTTGAACTTGGGTTCTCAGATTCCCAATCTCTGAAAGAAACTTACAGATGTATGGAGTGTGGTTGTTCAGAATATAGCGATTGCCAACTTAGAAAATATGCAAATGATTTTAAAATAGATATTTCAGAATTAACAGGTGAGGTTAGAAAATACCTGGTTGATAACAGGCACCCCTTTATTACCCTGGATCCAAATAAATGTATAAATTGTGGCAAATGTGTCAGAACCTGCTCGGAAATATTAATGGTATCAGCCATTGATTTTGTTAACAGAGGCTTTAAAGCTATTGTTAAACCGGCAATGGAAAAGCCTCTTCTCGAAACAAACTGTGTAGCCTGTGGAAATTGTATTGATGTCTGTCCTACAGGAGCAATCAGTGAAAAATTTCCCTTTAAAATACCCGGAACACTTCCAAAAGAAAATCACGAATCTGTTTGTAATTTTTGCTCTGTTGGTTGTAAAATAAATTACAAGGTATTATCCGATGATGTTTATTATGTTTCGAACAATACAGAGGAGATCATGAACTCACATAATAATGGCTATTTATGTGTAAAAGGCAAATTTGGTCACAGATACCTTACAAGTGGAAACAGACTCGAAACACCAATTATCAAACTAAACGGACAAGCCTCAGAAGTTAAAACGGATGAAGCCGTTCAATTTGCATCAAAAAGAATTTTGGATATTATAAAAAAATACGGGGCTGATTCTGTTGCCATATTTGGTTCACCAAAAATGTCAAACGAAGAGTTGTTTCTTCTTCAAAAATTTGCCAGAGCCGGCTTGAAAACAAACAATATTTCGAGCTTTTCAAATATGGTAAGTAATTGTGAATACGATAGCCTTGATGATTCGTTGGGCTTAACAGTTTCAACAACATCAACGGATAATTTGAGCAATGCAGATGTTATTGTTGCCATTAATTCAAATCTCTCTGAAGATAATTTGATAATGGAGCTTAAAATTAAAAAAGCCCGGGAAAAAGGTGCGAAATTAATAGTGATTAATTCTTCGGAAATAAAGATCACTAAATTTGCCGATCTGTGGATAGATTCCAGAAAGGGAACAAATACAATATTATTGAATGGAATATTAAGCGAATTAATTAGGAAAGGGTTGGCAAATGAAGATTTTATTAAAGCAAATATCGAAAATTATTCAGAATTAAAAAACATGCTTCAGGGCAGTAATGCTGAAGATGTGTGCGGGTTAACCGGAATAGATATTGAAAAATTCAAAG
>DAOVLD010000137.1 GCA_030631445.1 Bacteroidota bacterium | reverse complement strand
GGTATCCGCCGTTGTTTTCACCAGTATTTTTTTCGCACCACTCAATAAATTGTTTCTATATTTTATACCACTTCCCGGAATTATTGCAGGTGTTTTATACCTGGTATATTCACAGTATATGAGCAAAAGAGGCAAAGACAACATTAACCATGACGCCCATCTTCTTGGAGCAATATTTGGTTTTGTTTTTCCAATTTTTATTGATCCGGGATTAATTAAACTGTTTTTTCAGCAATTGGGATTGTAATGTAAATAATGATAAATAATCAGTATTATCATGTTGTGTTGCAGTGAAGTGATGGGGTGATGGGGTGATGAAGTAATGAGGTAATTAAGTGATGAGGTCTAACGTAACGTATAACATTTAACGTTTTACTTACTAACTTTACTTATTTAACTTAACAAAATGCAAAAAGCTGTATTTCTTGACCGTGACGGGGTTCTGCTTAATGAAGCAGGACATTACTATATCTATAAAACAGATGATATTAGAATGAATAATGGAGTTGTCGAAGCCCTGAAAAAATTCACTAATATGGGATTTTTATTGATTATAATTACAAACCAGGGTGGAATAGCAAAACAAATTTATACAAAAGAACATGTTGAAAAGATCCATAGTGAGCTAAAAAAGCAATTTGAAATTGAGGGGATAGATATAAAAGAATTTTACTATTGTCCGCATCACTCTGATATTGAAAAATGCCTATGCAGAAAACCTGAACCTTTACTCATTGAAAAAGCTCTGGCACGTTTCAATATTGATCCGGACAAATCTTATATGATTGGTGATAATGAGAGAGATATTGAGGCTGGAAAGCAAGCCGGATTATCATGTATCAAAATAAAACCAAACCAAAATCTGCTAGATATACTATCTCAGATAGATCAATATCTGTGATTTCCACTTTCTCATTACACCCTCTACGCTCAAGAGTTCAAAGTTCAAGGGACTTGGGCTACTTACTACATACTACTTACTTCTTACTCACTTCTCTTCCCCTAATTCATCCCCGGGTTTTCGGGAAAATCAGCCCACATTCTGTATTTTTTACCTAATTTTTGTAATATCTCCTTCCAGATATTCTCATCAGGGTCACGCATAATAAAACCAGGCTCCAATTCAGCAATTAACCAGGAATTCTCAGAAATTTCATTTTCAAGTTGTCCTGGTTTCCATCCTGAGTATCCAATAAAAAATCTTATTTGAGATTTATCAAGCTTCCCTGTAGTTATAAGAGTTTTAACAGCATTAAAATCACCACCCCAAAAGATATTCTTATAAACCTGCACACTTTTGGGAATAATATCACCCATTGTATGCAGATAATGAACTGTGTTGGTCCCAACGGGTCCTCCCAGCGATACCTTAACGTCGGTGTCAGGAAAGCCTTCAAGCACCTCATTAAGAGGGGTTTGTACCGGCTTGTTCAGGGCAAATCCAATAGTTCCCTCATTATTATGCTCTGTCAGAAAAACAATGGAACGTTTGAAATATGGATCCCTGAGGAAAGGTTCAGAGATCAGTATCCTTCCCTGTTTTGGGTGTTTTTCTCCCGGTTCAATTGAAAAAAAATCGAAATCTAACTCCATAATTTTAACTACTGCAATAAAACTAACAAAACAAAACTTATTTTATAGTCAAAGTTAAGAAAAATCAATCACATTTTTCCCCATCAATATAACCAATTATACTAAAACGTTTTATTTGCTACAAATAGAGATTATGGTTATGTTTGTGGTGAAGTGTATTAAGAATTTTAGTTATTTTAGACGTTTAAAATTTTTCTTAAAAATGAAAAGGTTTTTTCAAGTCATTATTGTTTTATCCCTTCTGTTTAGCGCATGTACAAGCCAAAAGGAATTACTATATCTCCAGGATATAGATACCGGGACTGAAGACAATATTTTTTTTAAACAATCAATCGATTATAAAATACAAAAGCAGGACATACTTTATATTAGAATATATAGTATGAATCAGGAGGCAAATGAAATATTCAATTTAACATCCGGAAGGTATCAGCAAAACCTTTTTCAGAATGAAACCAGTCTTTTTATCAATGGTTATAGCGTAAACGACTCCGGTAATGTTGATTTACCCATTATCGGTAATGTAAATGTATTATACAAAACAGTTGAAGAAGCTAAAAACACAATTCAGTCACAGGCAGATGAAATTCTTAGGAACTCATCTGTGGTTGTAAAACTTATAAGTTTTAAGTTTTCGGTTCTTGGTGAAGTTCATGGACCCGGTATGTACAGGAATTATAATAACCAGTTAACAGTGCTTGAAGCAATTGCAATGGCAGGAGATATCACTGATTATGGTAACAGGAAAAATGTTCTGATTATCAGACCAACAAAATCAGGAACTGAAACTTTCAGGATCGATCTTACAAGTAGTAAGGTTCTCTCCTCCGAAGGATTTTTCCTGCTTCCAAATGACATCGTTTACGTGGAACCTATCAGCACTAAAATGTTTAGGATCAATGCCCCCACACTTTCTATATTTCTCTCAACCATAAGCACTCTTATATTGATTTTAAATTTTATTAATTTATAGCATAGAATGGAATACGGCACCGACCATATCTACCAGGAAGAAAATATTGATATTAAGAAATTTCTTTTCAAGATACTTTCTAACTGGTATTGGTTTGCATTATCGCTATTTCTCACCATTACAAGTGCATATCTGATAAACAGGTATTCTGAACCAATATATAGTGTCAATGCTACGGTTATTGTCAGAGATGAAGAAAAAGGGGGTGGACTCATAGGTGCTGAGAGAATCATTGAAAGTGTTGATATGTTCAGCAACCGCAAGAATATACAGAACGAAATTGGTATTCTGAAATCATATTCCCTTGCCCAAAAAGTTATGAAGGAGCTGGATGATTTCAAGATAACCATTGTTAATGTAGGACGCAGGGGAATTGCAGAATCCAAACTTTATATCCAATCACCGCTAATTGTAAAGCCCGATACATCAGTCGCTCAACGATACGGATACCCGGTTTATATAAATATTATTTCAGAAACGGAATATGAACTGGAGATTGATGAGGAATCCAATATTAAAAAACGAATGAAATTCGGAGAACCCTTTATCAACGAGGATTTTAACTTTACTGTCGGGTTAAGGGATAAAATGAATTTTTCCACTAAAAACCTGTCATCCGGAAAGTACTATTTTATATTCAATAGTCTTAATTCACTCACCAGCAGGTATAGAAGCAAACTTAGTGTTGCGGTAACTGATAAAGAAAGTTCAATACTTACTCTTTCCACCCAGGGGTATGTTGCCCGGCAGGAAGTCGACTATCTAAATAAGCTTATGGAAGTATTTATCAGATCTGATCTGGAGGAAAAGAACCTGACTGCTGTTAATACTATTAAGTTTATTGACGATCTGTTAATGGAAATTACCGATTCGCTCACATCGGCTGAATCCAATTTAATGCAATTCAGGCAATCCCATAAGATCCTTGACATTAGCAGAGAAGGGTCTGCGGTTCTTGAAAAGCTTGAATCATTTCAACAAGAAAGAAATCAGCTTGATATTAAACTTAAATACTATAATTATCTTTTTGATTATATTCAAAGTAAGTCGGACTTCAAAGATATTATAGCCCCTTCGGTCCTGGGTATAAACGATCCTGTATTAATGTCACTTCTAACACAATTATCTGACCTCTATTCTAAGAAAGCAGAGTTGCTTTTTGCCGCGAAAGAAAATAACCCTTTAATAGATATTACAACCCGAAAGTTGAAAAATACCATAGAAGGACTCCTGGAAAATTTAGAAAACCTGATCCATTCCACTAATATCGCGATGGTTGATATGGACAAAAGAATTGAGGAAGTCAATAAAGAGGTAAGGAAATTACCTGCTACTGAGAGAGAACTCATTGGAATTGAACGAAAATTCAATCTGAATAATGATATTTACACATATCTGCTGGAGAAAAGGGCAGAATCAGGAATTGCTCAGGCATCAAACATTCCTAATAATAAGATCCTCGATATAGCCCGCGTTGAGAATGCTACAAAAGTCTCACCTAAGAATTCAATGAACTATATGATAGCACTGGTTATTGGATTAGCAATTCCTCTGTTTATCATCCTGCTATTCGATTATTTCAATAACAAGATTATTGACAGGTCTGATATTGAAAACAATACAAATGTTTCTATTCTCGGATCTATTGGACATAATCACGGCGAATCTGACCTCCCGGTAATACAAAATCCAAAGTCATCCATAGCCGAATCATTCAGATCCATTCGAACCAGTATTCAGTATCTGTTACCTGAAAAAGAAAGGAATGTAATTTCAATTTCGTCAACCATAAGCGGTGAAGGAAAAACATTTGTGGCTACAAACCTTTCTATTATTATTGCCATGTCAGGCAGGAAAACCCTACTCGTGGGATTAGATATGAGGAAACCCAAAATACATGAAGACTTTAATATTAATAATGATGAAGGTTTGAGCACTTACCTGATTAATGAAACAAGTTATGAAGATGTTATCCGTTCTACTGATGTTGAAAATCTTTACATTGCATCCTCCGGCCCCATACCTCCCAACCCTGCAGAACTTCTCGAAAAGCCATTAATGAAAGAATTCTTTAATAAAGCAAGAAAAGAATTCGATTATGTGATCCTGGATACTCCGCCTGTTGCAATTGTTACCGATGCCATACTTTTAACACAGTACACCGATACCAATATTTTTATCGTCCGTCAGAAATATTCCTCTAAAAATGTTATTCAATATATTGATGAACTATATAATAAAAAGGATATTAAAAACCTAAGTCTCCTGGTAAACGATGTTAAGATCCCCAGCTACTATGGATACGGATATGGTTATTATTTTGGTTATGGGTACGGGTATGGGTACGGTTATGGTTATGGACAGGATTATGGTTATGGACAGGGATATTATGGTGACGAAGAAGATACTTCGAAGAATCTGTATTCAAAGATCGGGAGATTCCTGTTCGGTAAAAGATCAGGGTAGATTAGTTGATAACTCTTAACCCGTAACTTCCTTTAACTTTTAACTTTTGAACTTTCAACTTTGAACTTCTTATATGAGCGATGATATAAAAAAACCTTCATTAATCCAGGCTTTTATTCCCATAGTTTTCCTGATCTTTTTTCTTACCCTGAACGTTCTGTTTTTTGGTGATGACACATTATCCGGAGCTAACCAGATGGCGTTGATCTTTGCATCCGCCATTGCTGGGTTAATTGCCAGCCGACTGGGTCTTGAATGGAAATCCATAAGAAAAAGTATTGTTAAAAGCATCAATTCAGCCATGCCATCCATTCTTATCCTGTTCCTGATCGGTTCCCTGGCAGGCACCTGGATGATCAGTGGGGTTGTTCCGGCAATGATCTATTATGGTCTGAAAATCCTCAATCCCGGCATTTTCCTGTTTGCCTCCGTAGTAATATGTTCAATAGTCTCACTTGCCACCGGCAGCTCGTGGTCAACCATTGCAACAATCGGTATTGCACTTATCGGGATCGGAAGTGCTATGGGGATAAATGAAGGTATCGTGGCGGGTTCTATCATATCCGGAGC
>DAOVLD010000109.1 GCA_030631445.1 Bacteroidota bacterium | reverse complement strand
TTAATTCCTTTTACAATGAAAAAAGGCTTCGCCCATATTATCACAGCTTTGAAATGAAGCCTTTCTTTATAATGACTTCTGATATATAACCGGACAATAATTAATAACACAAAAAAAACCTGAAGTTTAGGCTTCAGGTTTTTTCTATATAAATTACAATTATTCTCCCCATTTTGCCACAGTCCAGGTTGCTGCTTCCCATTCTACTATCTCTTTCCACGAAGTTTCTTCATTAAGAAATCCCATGAACATAGCAACAACTTTTTTATAGGGTATATCTGATTCAACACTTCTGTAGTATCCTGAATCATCATTGTATTCAACAACATAACCATTTTCCTCCAGAGCAGTTTGTATAAAGAAATCACTTTTACATAAAACAGCAAAGTTGTTGTCGCTGCCAAGACTCTTCAACGCCGCTGTTACCGATATTTCATTGATTTTTTTTACAGACTCTCCATTTTCCATGGTCAATTCAAAATCCGATCCGGCATCACTATATTCTTTTTCAATTTCATCTGCCATTTCTTTTGACTTCTCCGTTATCTCTTTAGCCATTTCTTCATAGTTTTCCGCCATTTTCATAGCAGCTTTACCATATTCCTCCGTGATCTTTTCATAATCTCCAAACTTTTTCTCCCACCTATTCAATTTTTTCCGGGTACCAAAGCCAATAATTGCAAATAATAAAACTAAAGCCCCTAAAACTAATGCAATTATTTTTGACGTTTCCTCTTTTGCCTTCAGTGTCTGGTTAAGTGCGTGGTACAGCATCCATAACCCATAAAGGTTTACTATCAATCCAAATATATTCCCAAGTACCGGACTAATACCATTGAAGACGTTTAAAAAAGCATTAATAGGCGTAAGCACCATCATCGCTGCCACCACTCTTACATTTGCCTCATAATCATTTGATCCACTGCAAATAGCAGAAATAATCAAAACAATAACTCCGCCAATAAACAGACCAATAAGGGCACCTATAATTGAACCTATAAAAGCCATTATACCAACAGCTCCGCCAAATAAACTCCCAAGCCCGGTTCCGCCGGAGATATTGAGTAGACTCCACAATAAAACAAAAACACCTGCGATAAACCCATAAATAACCGCTTTAATTACCGGTTCGCCAAAGCCACCGGTAGTACTTAGTGTAGCAAAATGCTCTTTGGGATTCAAAATAGCGCTTTTTGAATCCTCAATAAATTTCTGTAAACTAAATTTTTCGTTGCTCATAGTTAAATGTTTTTTTGTTTTAATTAATAAATGGTATTATAGAGCTAAATTAATAATTATTAAGCAAAATGTAACTAATCAGTACTTAAAGTGAACTAAACTTTTTCTCATTTGCTCTTTTTCACTATTTTTGAAACTAACCAAAATCATGGAATTCATGAAACTCTTCTCCCCTGTTTTGGGCATGTAATATATCTTTCTATAACCAAATATTTTTACTATGCGTGTTGTAATACAAAGAGTTAAAAGTGCTGCCGTTGAAATCCGGAACAAACTCCATTCTTCTGTCGGACAAGGATTGCTTGTTTTTCTTGGTATTGAAAATGATGATGGTGAAGAGGATATTAACTGGCTTTGTAAAAAAATTATCCAGTTAAGGATATTCGATGATAAAGATGGTGTAATGAATTTATCTGTTTCTGATATTAATGGCGAGATACTGGTCATCAGTCAGTTTACGCTTCATGCAAAAACAAAAAAAGGAAACAGGCCATCTTTTATTAAAGCTGCCAGACCGGATGTTGCTATTCCTTTATATGAGAAATTTGTCGAAAAACTTGGCTTTTACTTGGAGAAGGAAATAAAAACAGGTGAATTCGGGGCATTGATGCAGGTCTCACTGGTCAATGATGGTCCTGTTACCATAATCATCGACACTAAAAATAAAGATTACTAAAAGTGCCTAAAGTGAACTAAAGTTAAAAGTGCCTAAAGTTGGGAAGAGAAGAAGTTATAAGTGACTAAAGTTATAAGTGAACTAAAGTTGGGAAGAGAAGAAGTTATAAGTGACTAAAGTTATAAGTGAACTAAAGTTGGGAAGATGAAGAAGTTTAAAGTGTCAAAAATTAAAAGTGACTAAAGTTTAGAAGAGAAGAAATTTAAGCATATCAAACTTAAGGCGTTGCGATTTTTATTATACAATAAATTAATTTCCTTATGAAAAAAGAATTATACTCCATTGGTAATTTTAAAACCTTGTTCGGGCTTATTGATCTTACAAGTCTTAATTCAACAGATACAGAAGAAAATATAATGAATATGTGTCTGAAAGTGAATGACTTCAACAAACAGTATCCCGACATTCCCAATGTTGCGGCAATTTGTATTTATCCTTCATTGGTTAATATTGTTCGAAAAAACCTTAAATCCCCCGGGGTAAAAATTGTATCAGTTTCAGCAGGTTTTCCATCATCACAAACTTTTATCGAAATTAAAAAAAGAGAAACAATGATGGCGCTGGAAGCAGGAGCTGATGAGATAGATATCGTTATCTCCCTTGGTAAGTTTTTGTCCGGTAAAGAAAAAGAAGTCTCTTCTGAAATTTATCAGATCAAAAAAATAATGGGGAATCATCCCCTGAAAGTTATACTTGAAACGGGCGTCCTTAACCCCCATCAAATAAGTAAAGCGTCTATCCTTGCCATGGAATCGGGAGCCGACTTCATTAAAACTTCTACAGGCAAACTGCAACCGGCTGCAACCACAGAAGCATTCAGGATCATGGCAGAATCAGTCCGCGACTTTGCAACAAAAACCGGAAGGAAGACGGGTATCAAACCCGCCGGTGGAATCTCCACAGAAAAACAAGCTGTAAAATATCTTGAAATTGTTAAAGAAGTTCTGGGTGAAAACTGGATAACACCGGATCTTTTTCGTATCGGGGCAAGCAGGTTGGCAAATAATCTTCTTAAGGAAATATCACAATTGGAAAATCCGGGAAAAGAGGTTGTTCCTTATTTTTGATTTTAAAAGCTTAAAAAAATGATCCCTAATTTCTTTATCTTTGCATCGTGTTTTTATAATAATGGCGGTATATGGGAAACAACACAGACAATAAACAGCAACAGGATACTACACAAATCCGCCCACTTGTTGATACTATCCCAATAATTATAAATCAGGATACAACAGCAGTTCTCATTCAGGACACTGTGATTTCTGAAGATACTATCTCCGGATCTGATATTAAACAATACTCCATTCAGGAGGCTCTGCAAATTTTCGAGAGAGAACAACAACACCGTGAAAAAATAGATTCTTTACACAAAACCTCCTTAATAAAATCTGAGCCAAAAAGCATCATCCCTGAAAAAATTACACCTGTGTTTCAGCCCGATTCATCAGATATTATTATTACAATAGGTGAAAACCAGGGCATTAAACCCCTTTTCTATAAAAACATGTGGGAACACAGTTATAAAATGGGTTCCCGGAAAGATCATCTGTTTATTACATCGGAAAAAACAATTGATAATAAGTCAACCCGTACCGGAACTGAGGTTCCCGATAAAAAACCGGACAATTACCATTCCATGAAAGAAACTCCTATCCTTTGGAATGATTGGGTTCTGGGGATAATTATTTTCTCTTTTATACTCCTTGTATGGATCAAATTATTTTATAATAAAGTGATATCTGCTACTGTTAATTCCATTTTCAACTACCAGGTTTCTCATACTCTCTTTCTCGATAAAAGCAGCCTGACACATAGGGCTTTCCTGATTATGGATTTTGTTTTTTATTTAAATGCCGGTCTTTTTATTTACCTGTCAGCCAAACACTTTAACTTAACACTTGTCCATCCAAAGGGGATTAAAGCATTCCTGTTATTTACCGGTTTCGTATTTGCTGTTTATCTGCTTCGATATATTACCAGTAAAATAGCCGGATATGTCTCTCTCACCCAAAAAACCTTTGCAGAATATCTTCATAATATTTTTATTCATACCAGAGTAACAGGACTTGTTATATTGCCATTATTGATAGCTATTCCTTATACTGACTACCGGATAACGCCTGTTGCTATTTTTGCAGGTGCCGGCGTAATAATTTTAATTTACTTACTTCGTATTATCAGGGGAATAAAAATATTTACTTTAAGAAAATTTTCTCTATTATATTTGTTTTTATACCTTTGTGTGCTCGAATTCATACCGATTCTGGTTTTCTTTAAATACCTCAGAATTTTCTAAAAAGCTTGATTTGTAATATAGTAACGAAAATATTAAAAACTTAGCATTTTGAAAATAAAAAGGATTTTAGTATCGCAGCCTGAGCCTGAGAATGGGAAATCACCCTTTTATGATCTGGCAAAGAAAAACAACCTTAAAATTGATTTTCGTTCTTTCATTCATGTTGAGTCTGTTCATGCAAAAGAGTTTCGAAAAACCCGTATTGATATATCCGATTTTACGGCTGTAATTTTTACCAGCAGAACTGCCATTGTCCATTTTTTCAGAATTTGTGAAGAAATGAGAGTTGCTATATCTGATTCGATGAAATACTTCTGCACCTCAGAATCAACGGCTTATTACCTTCAGAAATATATTGTTTACAGGAAAAGAAAAATATTTTTCGGGAAACACCGCTTGATTGATTTAATGGATGTAATCAATAAACACAAGGATGAAAAATATTTTTTCCCTGTATCTGATCATCACAAAAAAGATATTTCAAAAGTTCTTGATATTAACAAGATCAAATATACCAAAGCCGTACTCTATCGGACTGTTTGCAGTGATTTGTCAGATTTAAGTAATGTAAATTACGATGTGCTTGTTTTTTACAGTCCTTCCGGAATTAAATCTTTATTCGAAAACTTCCCTGATTTTAAACAAAATACTACAAAAATTGCTTCTTTTGGATCAACTACTGCAAAAGCAGCTAAGGATGCCGGATTGAGGTTGGATATTGAAGCCCCAAGTCCTGAAGCCCCATCTATGACTATGGCCCTTGAACAATATATTGTAAATTATAATAAAAATTGTAATTAGTTTTAATCAAAAAAAGATTTTATAACCCCGGGGGACTTTTCCCCCTCTTTTTTGTACTCTGCTTTTTTTATTACCCGGTAATGATTTCTGTTTATACAAACCCGCTGAAACAACTGTTTGGTTTATGAAAACTACTTTTAAAAAAAGAGAGAAACTCAGAAGCAAAAAAGCTTTCAACGAATTAATTAAACTTGGCAGTTCTTTCTATTCTCAACCCTTTCTTATTATCTGGAAAAAAACAAACCCGGAAGAAAAGTATCCAGCGCAAGTGGCTGTCAGTGTATCGAAAAAGTTATTTAAACGTGCTGTTGACAGGAATATTATAAAAAGAAGAACCCTTGAGGCATACCGTCTTAACAAATATGAACTTTATAAATTTCTGGAGAGTAAAAATATTGGGCTTGTTTTTATTATCGTATACCGCGAAAAACAAATCGCTGATTATCATTCAATTGAAAAAGGTATTATATCCTCATTTCAATATTTCATTAAAAACCTATGAGAACATTAATAATTAATATACTCATTGGATCAGTAAAAATCTACCAGCGGTTAATTTCACCGTTGTTTCCTTCCTCATGCCGTTATACACCTTCTTGCTCGGCATATAGCATCGAAGCACTTAAAAAGCATGGCCCACTTAAAGGAAGCTGGATTGCAATTAGAAGGATAATTAGTTGTAATCCATGGGGTGGTCATGGTTATGACCCGGTCCCTGATCAATTCTCTTTCATAAAGAAATGATTTTTATCTTTGCTCCGTTTTTATATAAACAGATTAAAAATTTCAAACATATGAAACTTCCATGTATTATTAATACACAAATAAAAATGATTAAATAACGGTTGTGCAACAGTATACGGATTTTTTTTACATGGAAGTTTACGAGCAGGTTTGCGCCATGGGTTTTTGTGGGAACGAGTAACAACCGAACTGCCGATAGGCAGTGAGCTCGCGAATACCTTTGAAAATAAATTTATTTATGAGCAAATACCACAGAACTTGTAAAAAGGTAGAAAATATAAGTACCCTTGTCACTAACATAAAAGATTTAAACGTATGAAACTAACACGGATTGGATTTAAGAAAGCAGGGATTATTACACTTATTGTCATTGCGTTTACTGCCGGTCTTGTTTCATTTAATGAAGACAGGGATTTTAAGCTTTTAAAAAATCTTGATATTTATTATTCCCTCTTCCGTGAGCTTAATGTCTTTTATGTCGATGATATTGAACCGGAAAAACTGATTGAAATAAGCATTAATGAAATGCTCCAATCACTTGATCCTTACACTGTTTATATTCCGGAATCAGACATTGACGATTTTAATTTTGCAACAACAGGTAAATACGGA
>DAOVLD010000190.1 GCA_030631445.1 Bacteroidota bacterium | reverse complement strand
TAGTCTGATATATTGCAATATACAAGAACTGTATATTAGTTGTCAGCAGTCAGATTGACTTAGGTTAGGTTCATGTTTTTTCACTGCATCACAGCAACCAGGACAATTGGTTATTTACACTTCATGCTTTAAAGAGTTCACACAAAGATCGCAAAGAAGGCGCAAAGCTCGCTAAGGATATTTATTAAAAAAGTTTTTTCAAATAATCTTTTTTCTTTGCGTCCTTTGCGGTTCATTTCTTTTCACTGCAATACAGCATCACTGCAACATTCAGGCGTTTAGTTTCCTGATAAGGTTCAGTGCTGATCCTGCCTTAAACCATTTAATCTGATTTTTGTTATAAGAGTGGTTTACTTTTATTTGGTCTATTGTTCCATCAGCATGATAAAGAAACACAGCAAGCGGTTTCGCGGGAGTAAATCCGGCAAGGTCTGTAATTTGGAAAGTGTCATCTTCCTGTACTTTATTATAATCATCAGGATTATCGAAAGTAACTGCCAGTATACCCTGCTTTTTAAGGTTTGTTTCATGGATCCTTGCAAAAGATCTTACCAGGACAACTTTAACATTCAAGAACCGTGGTTCCATAGCTGCATGTTCCCGGGAAGAACCCTCGCCATAATTTTCATCACCAACAATAACAGACCCTATACCTGCATTCTTATATGCTTTAGCGACTTCCGGTACCTCATCATAATCCACTGTGAGCTGATTTTTAATATGATTGGTTTCATTGTTAAAATAGTTCACTGCTCCGATAAGGAGATTCTTTGAGATATTTTCGAGGTGTCCGCGGTAACGCAACCATGGTCCTGCCATTGATATATGGTCGGTTGTACATTTCCCTTTTGCTTTAATAAGCAGATAAAGATCTTTCATATCATTTCCATCCCATTCAGTGAAAGGTGTGAGTATTTGAAGCCGTTCGGAGTCGGGATTAACATTAATTACAACTCCACTTCCATCCTCAGCAGGATGCTGGTAACCCCTGTCTTTAACTTCAAAGCCCGCAGCCGGAAATTCAAGTCCTTCAGGTTCACTGAGTTTTACTTCTTTCCCCTCCTTATTGGTCAGCGTGTCTTTAATCGGATTAAATGTAAGGTTACCTGCAATGGATAAGGCAGTTACAATCTCAGGTGATGCAACAAAGCCATAAGTATTCGGATTTCCATCATTTCTTTTAGCAAAATTCCGGTTAAAAGATGTGATGATAGAATTTTTTTCTTTTTTTTCTGCACCCTGACGTTCCCACTGACCAATACAAGGTCCACAGGCATTTGCAAGAACGACACCACCTATTTTTTCGAAAATATCGATGAATCCGTCCCGTTTAATAGTAAACCGTATCAATTCTGAGCCTGGTGTAACAATAAATTCTGATTTCACCTGTAATTTTTTATCAATTGCTTGTTGGGCAACTGAGGCTGACCTGGTTATATCTTCATATGATGAATTAGTACATGACCCGATCAATCCGACATCCAGTTTTTCAGGGAAGTCATTCTTTTTAACAGCACCGGCGAATTCTGACAGCGTCCATGCACGGTCGGGTGTGAAAGGACCGTTAATGTGTGGTTCCAGATTGGACAGATTGATCTCAATTACCTGATCGAAATATTTTTCAGGATCTTCATAAACTTCCATATCTCCCGTGAGCAGGTCTGCGGAATTATTAGCAGCATCTGCAATATCATCCCGACCTGTTTGTCGCAGGTATTCTTCCATTTTATTATCATAACCGAACAAAGATGTTGTTGCCCCGATTTCAGCACCCATATTACAAATAGTCCCTTTCCCTGTTGCTGAAATACTTTTGGCACCTTCACCAAAATATTCCACAATACACCCTGTTCCACCTTTAACAGTAAGTAACCCTGCAACTTTAAGTATCACATCTTTTGCTGATGTCCAGCCGTTGAGTTTCCCGGTAAGTTTTATCCCAATTAATTTTGGAAATTTACATTCCCATGGCATACCTGCCATAACGTCAACGGCATCTGCGCCACCAACACCAATAGCTACCATTCCTAAACCACCGGCATTAGGAGTATGTGAGTCTGTTCCAATCATCATCCCACCTGGGAACGCATAATTTTCCAGAATTACCTGGTGAATAATTCCGGCACCTGGTTTCCAGAAACCGATTGAATATTTGTTAGAAACGGATGCAAGAAAGTCATAAACTTCTTTATTTGTAATATTAGCGTTATTTAAATCTGTTTCAGCTTCAGTTTTTGCCAGGATAAGGTGATCGCAATGGACGGTAGCAGGAACCGCAGTTTTTTCTTTACCTGCCTGCATAAATTGCAAAAGTGCCATTTGAGCAGTGGCATCCTGCATAGCTACTCTATCTGGTTTAAAATCAACGTAATCATTTCCGCGTTCGAATATTTTATTCTTAAAATTTTTATCGGTATGGGAATAGAGAATTTTTTCAGCAAGGGTCATTGGTTTACCGAGATTTTTTTTTGCAGATTCGACATTTTTTTTGTAACCAGCATAAACTGTTCGGATCATGTCAATGTCAAAGGTCATAACGTATTGATATTTAAGTTAATAATGAATTATTTGGATAAAATGAAAAACAAGTAAAATTACTAATATATTTTTTGTTTCCCGTAAACGGAACTAAATAATTGATTAAATTTTCTTATTTTTATTCTCTGAAAAGAAAAATAGAAGTGGCTCCTTTTAAACAGGATTTGATAATTTGTGATTATGAAAATTGGTTTATTTAGAGAAAACCTCAGGGTATCAATTCAATCGGTAAGGACAAACAAGGTACGGACTATATTGACTATTTTTATAATTGCATTTGGAATAATGGCTTTGGTGGGCATACTTACAGCTATTGATTCTATCAAGAATTCAATAACACAGCAATTCACTATGCTTGGCGCAAATTCTTTTACAATTGAGAGCAGGAGCATGAATATCCAGGTAGGTGACAAGCGTTACAGAAAGAAAAATCATCCTTACATTTCGTATCAGGAAGCAAAAAGGTTTAAGGATGAATTTGTTTTTCCTGGTGTAGTTTCAGTTTCAATCGATGCTTCGGGTATGGCTACGGTAAAACACAAATCGGAAAAAACCAATCCAAATATTTGGGTTCTCGGGGCTGATGAGAATTATTTGAGGGTATCAGGCAAGAAATTATCAAGAGGAAGGAATTTTTCTTCTACGGAAATAGAGACGAATAGAAACTTTGCCATTGTTGGCTCTGAAATTGTTAATAATCTTTTTGAAGATTCTGAAAATCCGTTAAATAAAGTTATTTCAGTCGGAAGTGGTAAGTATAAAATAATTGGAGTACTTGAAACCCAGGGTTCAAGTTTTATGGGGGATGAAAGGTTGTGTGTTTTACCGGTAACCAATGTACGGCAATATTTTTCACGTCCCAGGATGTCATTTAAAATAAATGTCTTACCTGATGATCCAAAACTTGTGGACGTTCTGGTTAGTGAAGCAGAGGGGGTTTTCAGGGTAGTGAGGGGGCTTACTGCCAGGGATGAGAGTGATTTTAACATTACCCAAAGTGACAATCTGGTAAATATTCTGATTGAAAGTATGGGGAAAGTGAGTTTAGCTGCATCCATTATAGGATTGATAACTCTACTTGGAGCCACGGTTGGATTAATGAATATAATGCTTGTTTCGGTTACTGAAAGAACTAAGGAGATAGGTATTAGAAAAGCTATCGGAGCTAAGGCGCGAATGATCAAGCAACAATTCTTATTTGAAGCAATATTAATTGGTCAGATGGGGGGAGTTGTTGGGATTATTTTAGGTTTACTTGTTGGTAATCTTATGTCAGTTCTTCTCAAATCATCTTTTGTTGTCCCGTGGATATGGATTTTTAGCGGGGTTGCTGCATGTTTTGTTGTTGGATTAATTAGCGGATATATACCGGCAGTTAAGGCTTCTAAACTTGATCCGATAAAGGCATTACATTATGAATAATGAAGAAATGATAGAATGAGTAAATGAATAATACAGGTTAGAAAAACATAAATATGTTAATCATGAAGGATCTTATCATTGAAAAATCCAAAATATCACCTTATGTTAACTTTGGTTATAAAACAGGGATTTTCAGATTAGAGGGTCGTTCCATTCACGAGAATCCGGATGCCTTCTACCGGAATATTTTTAAATGGGTTGATAAGTATTTCCAAAACCCGGCTGAAAAAACTTTAATGGTAATAAAACTTGAATACGCCAACAGCGGATCGTCAAAATTTATTCTTGAGTTGTTACGTATAATAAAAAGTTACTATGATGCAGGTAATCTATGTATTGTAGAGTGGTATTATGAGGAGGAGGATGAGGCGATTTATAATC
>DAOVLD010000243.1 GCA_030631445.1 Bacteroidota bacterium | reverse complement strand
TAAACCAGTAATAGCAACTGCAACATTAGCCGGATGTTTCGGATGTCATATGTCATTACTTGATATTGACGAAAAGATACTGGATTTGATTGAGCTGGTAGAGTTCAATAAATCCCCCATTGACGATATCAAGAATTTTACCAAAAAATGTGATATTGGATTGATCGAGGGAGGATGTTGCAACAGTGAGAACGTACATGTTCTGAAAGATTTCAGAAAAAATTGTAATGTTCTTATATCGTTTGGTGAATGCGCCATCATGGGCGGGTTACCTGCCTACAGGAATCCTATTCCTATTAAAGAATGTCTTGAGGAGGCATATCTGAACGGACCAAGTGTTAAAGGACACAATGAATCCGGGATCATACCAAATGATGAAGAAATACCTATGATGCTTGATAAAGTTTATCCATGTCATGAAATCGTTAAGATTGACTATTTTCTTCCCGGCTGTCCTCCGTCTGCTGAATTGATCTGGAATGCATTAACAGCACTGATCACAGGAAATGAAATGGAACTGCCCTACAAGATCATAAAATTCGATTAATTATAGAGAAAAAAGATATGTCAAAAAAGATAACCATTGAACCGGTAACCCGTGTGGAAGGACATGGAAAGGTTACTGTACTTCTGGACGACAATAACAATGTTACTCAAACCCGGTTACATATTGTTGAATTCCGTGGTTTTGAACGGTTTATCCAGGGCCGTCCGTATTGGGAAGCACCGGTGCTCGTTCAAAGATTATGTGGTATTTGTCCTGTAAGCCACCATCTGGCTGCTGCAAAAGCAATGGACGTAATAGTTGGTGCCGGTACTGGAGATGGTCTGACCCCGGTTGCTGAGAAAATGCGCCGCCTCATGCATTACGGACAGGTATTCCAATCGCATGTCCTTCATTTTTTCCACCTTGTATCACCCGACCTCCTGTTTGGTATTAATGCCGATCCGGCAATTCGGAATATTATTGGCGTTGCTATGGAACACAAAGACCTGGCTGTACAGGGAGTGATGATGAGAAAATTCGGACAGGAGATAATAAAAGCAACCGCAGGGAAAAAAATCCACGGAACAGGAGCCATCCCGGGAGGTATTAACAAGAACCTCTCAATCGAAGAAAGAGATCATTTTCTTAAAGGAAAAGATCCCTTAAATGTGGATAAAATGATCGAGTGGTCACTTGGTGCAATTGAATTCTTTAGAAACTACCAGTCAAAAAATAGTGAACTAATTGATAACATGGCTGCATTTCCGTCTAACCATCTGAGCCTTGTCAGGAAAGACGGAGCTATGGACCTTTATCATGGTGTGATAAGAGCAGTTGATGCAAACGGAAAAAAGATCCTTCATGATGTTGATCCACAGGATTATCTCGATTACATTGGTGAAGAGGTTAAATCATGGACCTATATGAAATTCCCGTTCCTGACAGAATATGGTAAAGACAAAGGTTGGTACAGAGTAGGACCGCTGGCAAGATTAAATACCGTTGACTTTATACCTTCCCCTCTTGCCCAGAAGGAGTTTGAAACTTATAAAGCATATACCAAAGGTAAGCCCAATAACATGTCGATGCACACACACTGGGCACGCCTCATTGAAGTACTGCATTCTGCAGAAATGATGAAAGAGCTGCTTAACGACTCCGACCTCCAAAAAAATAACCTGGAAACAAAAGGTAATAAAGTTTATGAAGGAGTTGGCATGCTTGAAGCGCCAAGGGGAACATTGTTTCATCATTACCGGATTAACGACCAGGACCTGATTGAAATGGCAAACCTTATTGTTTCAACCACAAATAACAATACTCCTATGAATAAAGCTGTTGAGATGGTTGCAAAAGAGCAAATGAACGGTCATGCTGTTATTACAGAGCCTATGATGAATGCTGTTGAAGTTGCTATACGTGCATACGATCCCTGCCTGAGTTGTGCCACACATGCCCTCGGAAAAATGCCTTTAGAAATATCGCTGTATAATAGAAATAATCAACTTATTGACAGCAAAAGAAAATAATCAGAAGAATTCAAAACCGGGAATACTGATCTACGGATACGGTAACCCGGGAAGAGAAGATGATGGCCTCGGCAATGCATTTGTCGAGGCTATTCGTTCCTGGATAGAAAAAAATAAGCTTACCAATATTGAACTTGATTCCAATTACCAGCTTAATATTGAAGATGCTGATATGATGGCAAAAAAAGATATAGTTCTGTTTGTTGATGCTACCGTGGAACCAATTGAAAATTTTTGTGTTACTACCGTAGAACCATCAGGTGCTAAGGTTGAATTCACTATGCATTCAGTATCGCCAGCTTTTGTTCTCGACCTTTGTCAGAAGATATTCGGGAAAAATCCACAAACCTACCTGTTACATATTAAGGGCTACCAGTGGGATTTTAAAGAAGAATTATCAATAAACGGCAAGAAAAACCTGAATAAAGCACTTGAATTTATCAAACCATTACTTTCAAATCCTGATTCATTTCTTCTTATTAAAGATGATATTGTTCCAAACAAATAAACCACCAAAAATATCAACTTATAAATTTATCGTAACTATTCACCTTACTCACCTCTATTATTTCTACTTTTTCCAAAAATGTTACGGGCTATGAGTTACAGGTTACGAGTTCACATTATTCTATAATAATATGAAATCAAAGATTTCTGTTTTTCGGTACAACCTCAAACATTATTCTCTTCCTCTCCTTTTCTCATCTTCACATCTTCACCTTTTCTCATCTTTTCCTCTCTCTTCGTCTTCTCTTTGCCCTCTGCTCTCTGCCCTTAGCTAATCTTATAGTCCCAAAAACTGTATCCCCACACCACTCAGAAGGATCATTGCTCCTGCAACAAGATGGGTATATCGCTCAGCTTTGCCAAGCGGCACGAGATTAATACCACGGAGAGTGACAAATACAACAGCCAGCATAGTAAGTATTGTAGTTACAGCGAAAACCGATGTGACAAGGATCAGTCCTGATATGTTAATTTCAGCAGCAGGGTACATAAGAATAGGGATCAACGGCTCACAAGGACCCAAAACAAAGATAATAAACAGGATCCAGGGAGTCATTTTTGGAATTTTTTTACTTCCGTGAATATGGGAATGATCGGCAACATGTTCATGAAAATGCTCATGTGACTTATCATCTATATGCATGTGAAGATGACTGTGCGGCTTGTTAAGTATTGCCTGCCTGACACCCCAGATAAAATAAACAAGTCCGAAAGCAATGAACAGCCAACCTACAAGTCCGCCCCTGCCAGCTTCCATGTTTTCAAGTTTATGTATCCCCAGGCCGAAGGCAACCCCAATTAAACCTAACACTATCGAACTTCCCACATGGCCCAGTCCGCAAGCCAGAGTTATCATGCCGGTTTTCCTATAACTCCATTTTCTCGATCTGGCTAAAACAATAAAAGGAAGATAATGGTCGGGGCCAAAAAGAGTATGGATAAAACCAATCGATGCTGCTGTTAATGCCAGGATAGTTATTTCACTGTTCATAGTAATGATTTTTTT
>DAOVLD010000214.1 GCA_030631445.1 Bacteroidota bacterium | reverse complement strand
CGTTCATAATATTTCTTCCCGCCTTCGGCTATACGGATGTTTTTGATCAGAACATCAGGTGCGCCTGGTATCCACTCAGCGTCCTCAGACTTATTACCAAGGAAAAAGGCTGATGGGTTACATTTAATATTTGGAATGTTTAATAATCTGTGCTGATCTAAATATACCTTTAAAGATCTTATATTAAATTCAATGGCAACATGACGCCATTTTGATAACAGCTTTTCTTCTGATGGATCCACGGGTATTTGACCTTTATATTTATCAAACATATAAACTTTATTATATTCTAAAGTAATTCTTTGTAAATCATTATCGACTCTATCAGCTGTAGCCCACACAGCGAAGTAATCTCCATCTACATTTTTAATATTCCAGAGCCATATATAATATTTCGTTTCCCATTCATATGGACTCCCACGTTCATCTATTTCACGATTAAAATATGCATCGAATTCAATCGTAAATTTATCAGGAAGATAATCCTCATCTGTTTCCATTAAAGGGAAAATAATGTCTTCATCAACAGAAAATTTTATCACCTTTTCATTTCCAATCATTGCATTTTCAGCAATTCCTCGCATCAAATCCCATTTGGAAGGGAATTCACCGTTTTCCTCCCATAAAAGGTCATCTTCAAAAACAACCTTATCACCCGGGACAAAATTATAATTTGACCAGGCTTTTAACTGTTCTTCAGGTGTTTGTGGCTGTTCAGCAGTACCTGATATCTCTTTATCAGAAACATCCTGCTTTGTTACTTCAGTTTCCTGTTCTTCCTTTTCTTTCTGCTTACTTTTACGCAATTTCTCTTCTAATTTTTGTTTAGCTCTTTCTTTGACATTCCATTGAGCATTTGCGTTAAATGATAAAGACAGGAAAAACATCATAGAAAATAAATAAATTAATGTTTTCATGACTACCTGTTTTAGTTTATTTAACTATTTATGACTTATATAGTAATATAAAGATCAAGACATAACCGGAACAGTAAAAAAACTCTACGCCTTAGAAATGATAGCAAAAACAAGTAAATGAAACATCAGGAAATCCATGAAGCTATGGAAAGACAATTTTAACAGTTAAATTTTCCTAATGCCATTGTTTATCAATCAATAAAATTAATGAATTATATTAAAATCATCAAATTAACCTTAACAATTCGGTTGGGAAAGTATAAAGTGAAGCAATATTCTTGGGATTGTGAGATGGATAAAAGGTATTGTGGCAAAATATTCGAAAAAAAAGCCCGGCAATAATTAGCCGGGCTTTGATGCAAAATAGTTTAATTAAATATTTATGCTAACTTAACGTTAACTGCATTTAATCCTTTTTTACCTTCAGTCAGTTCAAAGGTTACTTTATCATCTTCAGTGATCTTGTCAATTAAACCGGAAACATGCACAAAATAGTCAGTTCCTGTTTCTTCATCAATAATAAATCCGAAACCTTTAGTTTCATCAAAAAATTTTACTTTACCTGTTTTCATTTTGTTATTATTCAATAAATTAAAAAAATATGGAGAATTAATTTGCTAACGGAAATTAGCTGTATTTCGTTTATATTGTTCAGATTTAGTTTTCTAAGTTGTAAATATATAAGGTATATTTGATACAGAGAGCAAATAATTCCTTTTTTTTTGCAAAGATAGCTTTTTATCTTCATTAATTGATTTTTTTCTTAGAAATTAAAAACTTTTATTATTTCAAATCGTTGTTATTAGCTTTTAATGCTCCTTCGTTTGGAATTTAAAGTATAAACTATTAATTTACATAAAAAAAAGATGGGTTGGGAAATTGAAAGAAAATTCCTTATTGGACGATTACCCGGCGATATTACAAGGACAAAACCTGTAAATATCAGCCAGGGATACCTGATCCTATGTGAGAATGGCCCGGAACTTAGAATCAGGTCCATGGGAAAACGGTACTATCTGACTATCAAAGAGGAAGGATCATTAAGGCGGAAAGAGATTGAGACAGAAATTACAAAAGCTCCTTTTAATAGTTTATGGCCGCATACAGAAGGCAAGCGCATTGAAAAACGACGATATTCAATTAATTATGGATCACGAAAGATATTTATTGATGAATTCGCCGGTAAACATGCCGGACTGATGTTTGCTGAGATTGAGTTTCCCAATGAAAAGCAAGCCCTTGAGTTTGACCCTCCACCCTGGTTTGGAAAAGAGATTACACATAATTCGAAGTACAAGAACAGGAATTTGGCATGTTGAAAGAAGGCTAAGGCTAAGGTAAAAGAAGGAATAAAGTAGAATTATGTGTTATATTAAAATACATTAGTTAGTGTCTGTCCATAGAGTCAGTAAGTTTTAGTTAAATTGAATATCGAACAAGGAACGCTGATTTTAGATTTCAGATTTTCAAATACTTCGCAAATCGTTAATCGGTGTTCCCCCGGCACTTTGTGTTCGGGGCAGGCTTTGTTCTTAAATCAATTTTCACTTACTTTATGGACAAACTCTAATTAGTTACAAAGTATAATCTATGGCTAAACACATTGGTGTTCTTACTTCCGGTGGTGATTCACCTGGCTTAAATGCTGCTATCCGCGGTATAGGAAAAGCTGCACTGGGCGACTACGATATGCAGGTAATCGGATTTCTGGATGGTTTCAGGGGACTTATGGAAAACAGGACGACAATACTGGATAGTAGTAAATTATCAGGGATCATTACCCTGGGTGGTACTTTACTGGGAACAAGCCGTGATAAACCTCATAAGATGAATATTGGAGGGAAACTGATAGATATGACAGATGTTATTGTTGAAAATTTCCACTATCATCATCTCGATGCTCTTGTTTGTCTGGGTGGAGGAGGCACGCAGAAGAATGCCTTTAAACTGGTAGAAAAAGGTCTTAATATTGTTACCTTACCAAAAACAATTGATAATGATATTGCCTGTACTGATACTACTTTAGGATTTGATACAGCTCTTGGAATTGCTGTTAATGCAATTGACCGATTGCACAGTACGGCTCATAGTCATCACAGAATTATTGTGGTTGAAATAATGGGTCACCGGACCGGTTGGCTGGCTCTTGGTGCAGGGGTGTCAGGTGGCGCTGATGTGATCCTTATTCCAGAGATACCTTACAATATTGATAATGTAGCTGAATCAATACTTGAAAGAAGTCGTGGAGGTAAAAATTTCAGTATTGTAGCTGTGGCTGAAGGTGCTATTTCACAAGAGGGAATAAAAAAAATAGAGGAAACAAAAAATAAACTTCATGACACAGAAGATAAGAAAGAAATATTGAAACTAAAGGCAAAATTGAAAGAACTTGATAAGAAATATACCGGAAAAACTACTGAAATAGCACGTACCCTGGAAAAAATCACAGGTCTTGAGTCACGACTTACAATCCTTGGACATCTGCAGAGGGGTGGTACTCCCTCGCCTGCCGACAGGCTTCTTGCTACCAGGCTTGGAACTGCATGTGTTGAATATATTCAGAATGAACAGTTTGGCATAATGGTAGCGGCTAAAGGAGATGGCGCAGTGGCTGTACCACTTGAGAAAGTGATTGGAATAAGAAAAACTGTTCCTGCTGATCATCCATGGATAAAAAGCGCCCGTTATGTAGGAACATGCCTGGGGGAGTAGTGAAAGAAGTATGTAGAATGTAGTATATAGTAAGAAGAAAGAGGTGAGTTCGGAAGGATGAAGGTTGAAGGAAAAGAGAGAGATGAGAGATGAGTAGTGAGCGAACTCGTAACTGTCCCGTCCTGAAAAATGTCTACACAATACTTATTAAAAATGTTAAAAGACAACAGGACAATTAAGAAGTACAGCGAAAGTTTTAAGCTAAAAGTTCTTTCGGAGATTGAATCAGGGAAGTATACCAAGACAGAAGTATG
>DAOVLD010000273.1 GCA_030631445.1 Bacteroidota bacterium | reverse complement strand
CATATGCTTCTGGTTAATCTTATGATGTAGAGGAGGCGAAGAGCAGAGGGCAAAGAGCGAAGAAGTAGGAAGATGTCATACGATAGTCAAACAATGGTCATTAAGAAACCATTTAGTTGTTAACCCGTAACATTTGAATGATAAAGTGATTTGTAAATAAAATAACGTTATTAATTACGTTATTAATTACGTTATTAATAACGTAATTATTTTGTCTTATAAAAAACACATAATACTGCTTCACTGTTCATTGGTTTGCCAGCTCACTGCAACACCGCATCACAATTTTTAACTCTTAAACTTCTCAACTTATAAACTCTTCAACAAATAAACTTCTTAACTCCTAAACTTATAAACTCCTCAACTCATAAACTTCCTATAACTGTTTCAAAACATCCTCCTTGCAAATCGTTTTTCATCAACCGGAAAAGTTTTTTCCTATATTTGTCCTTCTTAACTTGAAAACACTTATTAACTATGAAAAAAGGAATATCAATAATTATTACACTTGTCTTATCATTCCTGGTTATCAACCAATCAGGAAATGCATGTACAAATTTTCTGATCACCAAAGGCGCTTCAGTTGATGGCTCAACTATGATAACCTATGCAGCCGATTCTCATGTTTTGTTTGGAGAATTATATTTCAGGCCATCAGCCGATTATCCGGATGGTACAATGCTGGATGTCTATGAATGGGATACCGGAAAATACCTGGGTAAAATCAAACAGGTAAACCATACTTATTCGGTAGTCGGAAATATTAATGAACACCAGGTTGCCATCGGAGAAACTACATACGGCGGTCATTCAGAACTCAGAGATCCGGAAGGGTTAATTGACTATGGAAGTCTTATGTATATTGCACTTCAGAGATCAAAAAACGCCAGGGAAGCAATTAAAACAATGGCAGAACTTATTGATGAATATGGTTACTGCAGTGTGGGTGAATCTTTCTCAATATCTGATAAAAACGAAGTGTGGTTTATGGAACTAATCGGCAAAGGTAAAGGCAACACCGGTGCAGTATGGGTGGCACGCCACATTCCCGACGGATACATCAGTGGACATGCCAACCAGGCAAGGATCACTACATTCCCGCTTGAAAACGGAAAAACTTCTATCTCGTCAGATAATCTTGATAAGATCTTTGATCCGGGAATTGAAACTGTCTATGCAGCTGATATTATTGAAGTCGCACGTAAGATGGGATACTTCGATGGGAAAGACAAAGATTTTAGTTTTTCTGATGCTTATGCTCCCGTTGATTTTGGTGGTGCAAGATTCTGCGAATCAAGAGTTTGGTCAGGATTTAATAAAGTAACATCAGGCATGGACAAGTATCTGGAATATGCTATGGGATATGATCTGCATAACAAGATGCCACTATGGGTTAAACCTGATAAGAAAATTTCTGTTCATGATGTTATGGGTATGATGAGGGATTATTTTCAGAATACCCCTATGGATATGACCAAAGATATAGGAGCAGGACCGTTTGAACGTATAATACGGTTCCGACCGCTTACCTGGAAAGTTGACGAAAAAACCTATTTCAATGAAAGAGCTATCTCAACCCAACAAACAGGTTTTTCATTTATTACTCAATCCAGAAACTGGCTTCCCGATCCAATTGGAGGAATTATATGGTTTAGTGTTGATGATACATATACAACTGTTTATACACCAATGTATTGCGGAATGACACAGGTGCCCCATACTTACGCAGTTGGTAACGGTTCAATGATGGAGTTTAGTGACGATGCAGCTTTCTGGGTTTTTAATCAGGTTTCAAATTTCGCTTATACACGTTATAACTATATTATTAAAGATATCCTCAAAAAACAGGAAGAACTGGAAATGAAGTATATCAATGCTGTCCCTGTTGTTGATAAAGCAGCCAAAGAATTATATGAAAGTAACCCTGAACAAGCAATTGAATTTATCACCGATTATTCAGTGAATTCAGGAAACAGAACTGTAAATGAATGGAAAGATCTTTACAGATATCTGTTCACTAAATATATGGATGGGAATATTAAAGAAAAACGCGAAGTACCTGAAGGATATATATATACAACTCCAAATGTTAGCCAGCCCGGATATGGTGAAGAATGGTACCGCAGAATAATTAAAGATACAGGCGATAAGTTTGAATATAAAGATGATTCGGGTCATTAATTAAGCACCAAATAACAAAATACAAACAACAAATAAATTCCAAATAACAATAAACAAAAATTTAAAACAGAATTAACCGATATATTGTTTTTATGTCTTTCTTTTTTCTTTTTTTGAACATTGGGATTTGATATTTATTTGTTATTTGGTGCTTGTCATTTGTGATTTTTACAATTTATTAAAACTCCCGCACTTAATAAACGGGCTCTAATTAGTTTGTTCAGTAAAAATTGTCTTTAATAGCAAATATTTATCCATATAAATTGAACTTGAATGTGATTTTTCAAAAAAATATTTGTAATATTGCGGGCGATTTCAAATAACCGAAGTAGTTTAAATAATTTTTAGGGGCATGGACTTAATGAAAGTTGTTAATAAAGAGTTAGCTACAGATAAAGATTTTCCCGATTTTAATGCGGGTGATACCATAACTGTACATTACAAAATTATAGAAGGAAACAAGGAAAGGATCCAGCAATTCAGAGGAGTTGTAATTCAAAAAAAAGGAACCGGACATACTGCAACATTTACCGTTCGTAAGATGTCAGGTAATATTGGTGTTGAAAGAATATTACCGGCAGCTTCCCCATTTATTGATAAAATCGAAATAAATAAACGTGGTAAAGTTCGCAGGGCAAAAATCTTTTACCTGAGGAAACTTACCGGTAAGAGTGCCCGTATTAAGGAGAAAAAGTTTTAATCAGT
>DAOVLD010000068.1 GCA_030631445.1 Bacteroidota bacterium | reverse complement strand
TACGAAAGATAAACGCTTTATGAAAAAAATGCCTGTTATTGGAGTAATTGGCGGAGGGAGCTGGGCCACGGCTATTGTTAAGGTATTGCAGGAAAAACCAGGCTATATTAACTGGTTCATAAGAAGTAATGAAAATATTGAGTTTATTCGCAAAAACAAACATAACCCGCATTACCTCAGGGCTGTTATGCTTGATCCGGAAAAACTGAATATTTCCAATGATATAAATTATATCGCTAAAGAGTCTGATATTCTTATATTTGTCATACCGGCAGCGTTTTTAAAGGAAACCCTGGAAAAGCTTAATGAGGATATTTCGGAGAAAACCGTTGTTTCTGCTATTAAAGGAATAATACCGGGGGATAATCTTTTTATATCAGATTTTTTCAATAAAAATTTTAATTTACCTCTTAGTTCAATTGTAATTTTATCAGGTCCGAGTCACGCCGAAGAGGTTGCAATGGAAAGATTATCATATCTTACATTTGCATCGGCTGATATCAAACTAGCCAGGAATATTGCAAATATTTTTAAGATCCACTACATAAAAACAATTGTTTCCGGCGATATTCATGGAATTGAATATGCGTCTGTTCTAAAGAATATTTTCGCTATTGCTGCAGGCATTTGCCATGGACTGGACTATGGGGATAATTTTCAGGCTGTATTGGTATCAAACGCAATTCAGGAGATAAAACGCTTTGTTGATACAGTGCACCCAACAACCCGTGACATAAAAAGTTCAGTATATCTTGGAGATCTGATTGTAACGGCATATTCTCAATTTAGTCGCAATCGCACCTTTGGAAATATGATTGGAAAAGGTTATTCGGTAAAAGCAGCAATTCTTGAACTGAGCATGGTAGCAGAAGGGTACTCTGCAACAAAATGCATTCATGAGATAAATAAAAAGCACTTTGTAAATATGCCTGTTACTGATGCTGTTTACAATATACTTTATGATAAGATCAGTCCGGCTATCGAGATAAAACTCTTAACTGAAAACCTTGGCTGAAAAATATGAACATATTTACACAAATTGATTATAAAAACCTTAATTTTCGGATTTCAATAAATAATTAGTTAATAGTCAGCAGTCTACAGTCGGCAGTCAGCAATCGACTTAAAAATACAAAGTATAATGAAATTAACCATTATCAAGCCATAAACATTGAACTTAGTCACGCTGCAGACATGACGGATCTCATAAACGAAGTGAGTAAATTCCGATACAATAAATTATAAATACTTAAAATAATATATACTACACAGCAATGGAGTCAATAAAACTAAATATCACCCGGGCACTAAATTTTTTACCGGAAGATGAATATAGCAAACAGATGGTCCCCGCCATGGAGAAACTAAAATTATTGCATGAAAAAACAGGAGCGGGCAGCGATTTCCTGGGTTGGCTAAATCTTCCCTCGGCTATCAATGATAAACAGACACGTGAGATAATTGCAGTCGCTAACGAGTTGCGCAATGAGGTTGATGTTGTTGTGGTTGTTGGTATCGGAGGTTCATATCTGGGGGCAAAAGCCGTAATCGAAGCTCTTAATCACAGCTTTGATCAGTTACTTACAACCAGGAAAGCGCCTCTTATCATGTTCGCTGGGCAAAATCTAAGCCAGGATTATCTTTCCGATTTGCTTGAAGTAATTGATGATAAGAACTATGGAATTGTTGTTATCTCCAAATCCGGGACAACCACTGAGCCGGCTCTGGCATTCAGAATACTGAAGAATCATCTGGAATCAAAGATTGGTAAAAAACAAGCTGGTAAAAGGATAGTAGCCATTACCGACGAAAAAAAAGGAGCGCTAAAACAACTTGCAAATGAGGAAGGCTATAAAACATTTGTAATTCCTGATGATGTTGGTGGAAGGTTTTCAGTACTTACACCTGTTGGACTGTTTCCTATTGCATTGGCAGGTGTCTCAATTAATAACCTGATTGAGGGAGCACGATTCATGGAGAAAATCACAGGGTTGGATATTACACCTGAAAAAAATCCGGCAATTCAATATTCTATCATACGTAATTTGTTATACCGGCATGGCAGAAAAATCGAGATTTTCGTTAATTATAATCCAAAACTCCGGTTCCTTGCTAAATGGTGGAAGCAATTGTATGGCGAAAGTGAGGGAAAAGAAGGCAAAGGCATCTACCCTTCAAGCGTTGATTTCACAACCGATCTGCATTCAATGGGACAATACATACAGGAAGGTGAGAGGACAATGTTTGAGACTGTGGTTTCTATTACCAAATCCAATAAGCAATTAACTATCCCACATGATAAAACTAATCTTGATAAGTTGAATTACCTTGCTGGTAAATCACTGGATGAAGTGAACAAGATGGCTGAAATTGGAACTATGCTTGCCCATGTTGACGGAGGAGTTCCCAACATACATATTGAAATACCTTCTCTGAACGAATTCTATCTCGGACAACTTATCTACTTATTTGAAAAAGCATGTCCTGTAAGCGGATATCTGATTGGAATAAACCCTTTTAATCAGCCCGGTGTGGAAGCTTACAAGAAGAACATGTTTGCTCTTCTTGGCAAACCCGGATTTGAAGAGGAATCCGTTAGGATAAGAAAGAACATATTTTAAGATCTCTTTTCACCTGTCGTTCATAAATTTTCTATCTTCGTCGATTAACTTATTTGATTCACATGTCAATGAATCCAAGAAACAAAGGATATCTTTTTGCATTAGGAGCATCATTTGCCCTGGCAAATTCATTTGTATTCAGCAAAGCTGCTTTACTGGAGATACAAATGGTCCAATTTGGGGTGTGTTGGTTCGGCATGGGATTAGTCTGGAACTCCATTTATATCATATACCGTAAAAGGAAACTATCAACAATACGTGGAAAAGGTTTATGGGTAAATATTGTAATCGCAGTACTTGAGGCATTAGCTACCGGACTTTTCTATATTGCCATTGACAAAATGGAAAATCCGGCAATTGTTTCCTTTATAGGTAATATAGGGCCTATTTTTGTAACGATCCTGGGAATAACCCTTCTGAAAGAAAGATTTAACCGGATTGAAATAGCAGGAATACTTATTACTCTTGGCGGCATTTTTCTTATCAACTACAATCCATCTTTCACCTGGGAGAATTTGTTTCTTGAAGGGACTGCATATGTTGTCCTTGCTTCATTTTTCTTTTCCATTGCAGCTATTATTGCCAGAAAATATAATCAATATATAGAAGGGTCAGAGCTGTCATTTGTCCGCGTTTTACTGTTATTTGTTTCATTTGTAATTCTATTTCTTTTCTCATCCGCTGATTTAGAAATCTCTTCCCGGGCTTTAATTAACATGTCAATAGGTTCAATACTGGAAACACTTATTACAATTGTTCTTGCATACGAAGCTTTCAAGTATATTGAAGCAACAAGGAACTCACTTGTACTCAGCACAAGAAGCTTGTTTGTATTATTAAGCGCCTATTTGTATTTTCATATTTTCCCCGATACGTTCCAGGTAATCGGAGGAATGCTTACTATTTTCGGAGTTATTGCTATAACTACCGGAAAAATGCTTATGAAGAAAAAAAGAGCCAAAAATAAAGCATAATAAAAAGTAACTGGTTACTGTTGCTGAATCCTTGCACTTTGCTCTCAGCTCTCAGCTCTCTGCTCTTAGCTCTCTGCTCTTTACAAACTCATCAATTATCTCTTCAAGATTAGGATTGCCAATTACCTGAAGATCATAATATACCCTGGTATTGGGTTTCTGAATATTTATGATCCTGTTCAGATCAATCGGTGTTCCAATAACCACCGAGTCACACTCAGTATTATTTATCGTTTCCTCAAGGTCTTTCAACTGTTGTTCACCATATCCCATTGCCGGCAACAGAGTTCCGATATTCGGGTATATTTCAAAAGTCTCCGAAAGTTTTCCAACAGTAAACGGACGTGGGTCAATTATCCCGGCGGCACCAAATTTCCTGGCTGCTACTGTACCGGCACCGATTTTCATTCCCCCATGAGTAAGAGTTGGACCATCCTCAACCACAAGCACTTTTTTCCCTTTGATCACTGAAGGATCATCCACTTTAATTGGTGAAGCGGCATCTATAACAATTGCATCAGGGGCTACTTTTTCAATGCTTTCCCTGACAGTTTGAATATCCTCAGGTGCAGCACTATCCATCTTGTTAATAATAACTACATCAGCCAGGCGTAATGTAACTTCTCCAGGGTAATATTTCAACTCATGACCGGCACGATGCGGATCAGTTACCGTGATAGAAAGATCTGATTTGTAAAATGAAAAATCATTATTACCCCCATCCCATAGAATAACATCACATCCTTTAGGATCCACCTCAGCTTCACGCAGGATTGCCTCATAATCCACACCGGCATAAATAACGTTCCCCCTGACAACATGTGGTTCATATTCTTCCATCTCTTCGACAGTACAATTATGTTTTGCCAGGTCTTCTACATCAGCAAATCTCTGGACTTTTTGCGCAACAAGATCGCCATATGGCATGGGGTGTCTGATTGCAACCACTTTAAGTCCTTTTTCCATTAAAATTTCTATAACTCGTCTTGATGTCTGACTTTTTCCACATCCGGTACGTACTGCACACACAGAAATTACCGGTTTTTTACTTTTGACCATAGTATCTTCAGGTCCCAGTAAAACAAAGTTAGCTCCTGCAGCATTAACAATTGCACTTACTGACATTGTCTTTTGGTAAGTGACATCACTATATGAAAACACACAATCATCTACATTATAATCGGTGATAAGTTTTGTTAATTCCTCTTCACCATAAATAGGAATACCATTAGGGTAGAGGTTTCCGGCTAATTCAGCAGGGTATTTCCTGCCATCAATATCAGGTATCTGCGCAGCTGTAAAAGCAATAACATTATAATCCTCATTGCCGCGAAAGTATGTATTGAAATTATGAAAATCCCTTCCGGCGGCACCAATTATTATGACATTTTTCTTTGCCATTTTTCCTCCTTTTTTTATGTTTTAGTATTGAATTTCAAATAAAAAAAAGTAAAACAAATGTAATCTTTTGCATTCACAAAAACAGGTTTGATAAACATGTTAAAAATCATGAATTTGGTTTAGCTATATATAATTATCACATAGTCAGTTTTTTTCTGCAAAAAAAATCATTTTGGAGCAACCTTTTCACCATTTTGTACATCATATTAATAGAAGACAACAGAACCATGAACTTTCTAGCACATGTGTATCTTTCAGGAAATTCTGACGAAATCAGTATCGGGAATTTTATTGGCGATTATGTCAAAGGGAGCAACTATAACAACTATCCTGACCTGATAAAAAAAGGCATTCTTCTTCACCGGAGCATTGACGACTTCACCGATCATCATCCTATTGTTCACCATAGTAAGGCAATTTTATACCAAAAATACCGTAGATATTCCGGTGTTATCGTAGATATTTTTTACGACCATTTTCTAACTCTTGAATGGGAAAACTTCTCGCAGCAACCACTATCAGATTTTATCTCTCAATTTTACGACAATCTTTTCATTCATTATGCTTTCTTGCCTAAGGAAATAAAAGATTTCCTTCCAACATGTTTGAATGAAAACTGGATTACCACATACGGCACTATTAACGGAATAAAAAAAACCTTTAAAAAAATGAGTGGCAGAACATCGTTGCCAAAAAAATCGTGGCAGTCTGTAAGGGAATTGAAAAAGAACTATTCAGCTTTCCGGGAAGATTTTGTGGAATTCTTTCCTCTTCTGATCAATTTTGTTGAAGAAGAATATAATATTAGTTTAGAATATCCACGAACTAATTATCTCAAAGAATCGGGCTAAACCAGGAATATTCGCTAAATAAAATATTCCCGCTTGCTGATGTCAAGCCGTAGAAATACAAACAACAAAATAGTAAATGCCCAAAGTGAAGAGCCTCCATAGCTCATAAAAGGCAGTGGAATTCCAATAACCGGTAATAATCCAATAGTCATTCCTATGTTAACAACAAAATGAAACAGAAGAATAGCAAAAACACAATACCCAAATATCCTGCAAAACCCGGATCTCTGTCTTTCAGCAAGGACAAGTATCCTTAAAAGAAGAATTGTAAACAGTATTATTATTAAACTTGTACCCAGAAAACCCCATTCTTCACCTACGGTACAAAAAATAAAATCGGTGCTTTGTTCAGGGACAAATTCAAATTTCGTTTGCGTTCCTTTCAAAAAACCCTTGCCGGAAAAACCACCCGAACCAATAGCAATAATTGATTGATTAACATTATAACCACTACCATAAGGATCAGAGTCAATACCGAGAAGTATATTTATTCTTTTCTGCTGATGGGGTTTTAATATATTATTAAAGGCATAGTTAACTGTAAATGTAAAAATAATACTTCCAAACATTAACATGTATATCAATACAGCTTTACGGATTCTATAAAAATAAATGAAAAAACTATATATAAATCCTGAAATAATTAAAGAAAGAAAAAGAATAAAATAAACTGACAATCCTAAACCGGCAAATTCTTTAAGTCCGAAAAAAGTTCCTGACAGACCACTATATATCAATGCTGCTATCAGGAATCTTTTTATATTCCTGTCAATAATTAAGAAAACCAGATATCCAACTACCATAAGGGCAATTATTATGATCATTTTATCAATAATCAAAGTCAGCATAAACAGTACTATCATCAAAATGCCAATAAGTAAAATTCCTCCTGATAATCCTTCACGGTAAAGAACAAGTATAAAAGCGAAATATACAAGTGCCGACCCTGTATCTGGTTGAATATAAATAAGTATTGCAGGGATAAGTATAATAACCACTGCATTGAAAACGTTTTTTGAATTTTTAATATTGAAACTCTTTGAACTTACATACCTTGCCAGTGCCATTGCTGTCCCGACCTTAGCAAACTCCGCAGGCTGTAACCTGAAGAGGCCAAATTCAAACCATGATTTTGCACCATGGATCTCTTTACCGACAAACAAAACAGCAATAAGTAACAGAATTGCAATAGCATAAATAAAATATGCAAATAACGAATAGAATCGATTATCGGTAACAACAACTATCAAGGCAATTACCAACGCACCAAAAATGAGGATCATCTGTTTGCCATACCGTTGTGACAAATCAAAAATCTTATCATGCTCTTCATTGTAAACCGCTGAGTAAATGTTGATCCAGCCCAGAACTACAATTAGCAGATATAGGATGATTGTTATCCAATCAATCTCAGACCATTTGTTAATTCTCCTTTTCACTATGAATTAAGTCTGTTTCAAGAATATAATTCTCAAGCCACTGCCGTGTAATTTCCCTTTTCAAATATTTCTCAACCATTAAACTGGCAATGGGAGCCGCATAGGTTGCTCCAAATCCGCCATTTTCAACGTAAACCGATAGTGCAATTTTCGGGTTATCCTTCGGAGCAAATGCAACAAAGATAGAATGATCCTCCCCGTGCGGGTTTTCAGCTGTTCCTGTTTTTCCGCATACAGTTATATCATTTATCCTGGCAATGCGTGCTGTGCTGCCACTACCCGGAGGACCGTTAACTGACCTATCCATTCCATCTATTATTATTGGGAAATAAACAGAATCAATAGTTGTTATATGTTTACTGTAAAATCGTTCTTCAATTACTGTTTCTCCCTCTATTTCCTTAATAATGTGAGGAGTAAAATAATAACCATGGTTGGCTATTGCAGCTGTCATATTTGCCATTTGCAGTGGTGTAATACCCAATTCTCCCTGCCCTATTGCAAGTGACAAAACCGTAAGGGAACTCCACCCGGTTTTCCCATAATACCGGTCGTAATATGAATCCATTGGCACAAATCCTTTCAGCTCAAAAGCAAAATCGCTTTCAAGTTTTTGACCAAACCCAAAAGATAAAACATG
>DAOVLD010000252.1 GCA_030631445.1 Bacteroidota bacterium | reverse complement strand
TTTCAGGTTAAAATAGATAAGAATTGAAAAAATGGGTACCAGTGGAGTAGTGACAGCGCTGGTTGCAGAACTTATTAGTATATAAGCAGGACTAATATTAGATAAAAGTGACTTGCTAGCATTAGCCATTTCTGTTGATGTTTCCGGATTCAGAAACTCAAAGAAATTCCCGGCAAAAGGAGCCATGGTTATGGATGAAAGGATAATTCCGATTACGAAATAAAGGATATAAAAAACAACAATATAACCCAGTGTCTTCCATAAATCTTTATGTACCAGTTTAAAACTTCCCGTTATAGCTTCCAGTGGATTAACTTCTTCAATAATCAACAGGGCAGAAGTGGGTGTAAAAACCGTGGCAAGATAAATTATAGCAGCAAACATGCCGATAACAAAAAGCATTACCCCGAGCATCATTCCCGCCATAAGAATCATAAAAGCCAGAAACATTGTTCCCAGGTAAGGGAGTGCAAACTTTTTCATTGACTCCTTTATCAGGATAAAATGGTTATTCTCAGTTTTCCATTCCTGGTACAATATGTAATAATGGAGGAAAAGATAGAGTATAGAATAACCAATAAAAAAAACAACAATCAGCATGAACAGGGATCCCATTTGTTCGGTTATCTTCTCAGGATTGGTAAGGTAATCGAAAGTTATGAATTCCCGTAACCGGGATGTTAATAAAAAGGATTGAAGCACTAATATTCCAAGGAAGCTATATAGAAACAGCCAGCCAAAGTGCTTCTTGTAAATTTCCCATGTTTTTCTAAAAAGACCTTCCAGATCCCTTTCCTGAAACAATGGGTGTTCGTTTGGATTTATCATTTTATATGCACTAAATTTCTTTATTTGTGCAAAGGTAAAAAAGTAAGGGATTTAAACAGATTTACATGTTAAAAGTATACGTGTATTTAGCCAGGATGGTCCGATCGCTGATCTTTGGAAGTGCCGGGATCTCTGTATCCGGGTAAGTATTTCTTCCTTCATTGAAAACAAGATAGAAATCGTTTCCTTCCTTTGGATTGTACCGCAGTCGAAAATTACTGATTATCATATTATTATTGCTATTGTATTGGATAAATGCACTTACTGAAAGCTTGGTATTATACATATAAAGTACCTTGAGCCTGCCTATTTGTCCGTTAAATTTCTGTGATCGTTCTTCGAAATTGATCCAGTTATACTGGTATGTACCGTTCAATTGAAAACTGGAGGAGATGTTCCATGTAGGCATGAATGATATTGAAGTCCTGTAACCATCGTAAAATCCACCTACACTGGACATGATGGTAGAATAAAATTTTCGTGACATAGAAGTTGAGATCATTCCCCTGAATTCAATAAAATCATAACGTCCTTCAGGTACTTCAGCATCATCAGAGAATGAAAATGCTTCTTTTACATCCTCAATCATGTAACTCAGTGATAAATTCCCGGACATCATAGATTTAGTCTGGAATTTCCATCCCGGGCCTGCTGTGAGAGTTTCAAGACTGCCATCGGTTACATTCAGGAAATACATTTGCTGTATATAGATGCTGTGGCTAAATAGTTTTGAATCTTTTCCGGGTAACCATCCATACTGAAATTGTGTTCTGGCAAATGAATAATCCTCACGCATTTCAAATCCGATACCGGGGTTAAAAGTTTCCCCCGAGCGTGACCAGGAAACATCATACGCGAAACCCTCTTCGCTTCTTCTTTCCCAACTGATCTGCATTTTTGCAGGATCGAGTGATGCGGGGTTATTCTTTAAGCCTGTTTCAAAACTCTGTGCCCATTTGATATTCAGGTAATCATCATTGAATATTCTCAGTATAGCATCTAATCCATAAACAGTGTTGTATTTTCCGTTCATCCCGATCCTTGAAGTAAGAATTCCACCAATATAGCTGTTCTCATTTATTACCTGTCTTCTCATTCTAAGTACTCCAAAATTTTCGGAAGGCAGATCTTCAAACGGAGCAGTTTGCATATCTAAAAAACCAAGGTCCCATGATCCAATCCGGCCTACTATCCTTGCTCCACCATATATACGAACAGGCTGGTCATCGTAAAGTCCAATCCTTCGACTGTAAAAAAGGTTACTCGAACCGCCTGAACTGAAGCTGAAAATGCTGGACCTTTCCTGGAAAAATTTTCGTTTTTCAGGAAAAAAGAGCGAAAAACGGGTTAGGTTAATCATTTGATCATCAGCTTCTACCTGAGCGAAATCTGTATTTAATGTCAAATCCATGGTAAGGTTGCTGGTTAGTCCGTATTTAATATCCAAACCGGCTTCATAAGTTGCCTCCTTATTATTGATGTATTCTGTCTCCGCATCGTTCAACTCATTGGTTTCAGAAAATCCGGCAAGACCATATGGCGCAATATATAAGGGTTTTTTTGGTATAATACCTTTAAATACAACATCCTCTGCCTGTGATGGTTTTATTATAGCCCAATCACCATATTTTGGATGAATTGCCGGGAACATAATAATCTCATTTTTATGTGGAATAGATCGCCAGACAATAAGCCCCATTGTTGTAAAGCCATTAACATCCTGGAAACGCAGACTGGAAATCGGAATACGTATTTCGGCAAACCATCCTTCTTCGTTGATAGCCGTTTCTACATCCCAGAAAGTATTCCAACTCATATTAAATGGCATATGATTCATGTGACCCACAGCGTCATTAAAAACACTCATATCAGATCGAATGCCGGCAGGAGTTGTTGAAAAGCAAAGGGCATTCTCATTATCATTGAATGTATCAAGAATAACTCCAAAACCATCACTGTTTGGACTAAAATCATCCCTTTTTTTTGTTGAGGATTTAATTTTTGAGGCATCATTATCATAAAATCTCCCGGAGACATACAGGTACTTATCGTTATAAAATAGACGGATTTCTGTTTTTTCCGTAGGTTCATTACCGAAATCGGGCTTGAACATCACCACCGGAAGTGGTTCAATTTCGTTCCAGACTTTTTCAAAGGGCAAACCATCAAATATGATCTCTTTATCTATTCTGGGTATTATAACAGACGAGGTATCTGATTCTGAAAACACCTGTAGAGAGTATAGAGATAGTGCAATAAATGCCGGTATAAAAACTCCTTTAGTCAAAGTGCACTTGATTTATAAATGTAAAAGTAATTATTTCTAATTTTAACTTTTTATTTATTATCGAGGCTCCCAAACACTTTTTGAAGTATTGGAGAAACCCTTGCATTAATATCTTTCCGTATTTTATATTCCTCTTCGGCAACTTTCATAAACATGCCATCTAAAGCTTTATGGGTAAGATAATCCCCGAGATCTGTTTCAACAGTCTGCAT
>DAOVLD010000156.1 GCA_030631445.1 Bacteroidota bacterium | reverse complement strand
TGGTAATATGTTCAATAGTCTCACTTGCCACCGGCAGCTCGTGGTCAACCATTGCAACAATCGGTATTGCACTTATCGGGATCGGAAGTGCTATGGGGATAAATGAAGGTATCGTGGCGGGTTCTATTATATCCGGAGCTTATTTCGGGGATAAAATGTCACCCATGTCTGATACAACCAATCTCGCCCCGGCAGTGTCCGGCACTGACCTGTTTACACATATCCGGTATATGGTGCTGACAACAGGTCCGTCAATGCTGATAACTCTTATCATTTTCCTGATCATTGGATTTAACTACAATTTTGACACCGTGCAAACCAATATGGGAGAGTTTAGCCACGTTATTGAAACAAGTTTTAATGTTACGCCATGGTTATTTCTTGTTCCTGCTTTACTGATCGTTATTATCGTAATGAAAGTTCCTCCATTACCGTCACTTTTCGCGGGAACTATTCTGGGCGGGATATTTGCAGTTATTTTTCAACCGGAAATCATACACCAGATAACGGATATCCAGGGAGGCTACATGTTGAAATCATACATTGCAGTGATGAAATCAATGTTCGGACCTATTGCTATCACCACTCAAAATGCAGCCGTAAATGAACTCCTTACAACCAACGGGATGGCAGGTATGCTGGACACAATCTGGCTAATTATCGCGGCAATGGTTTTTGGAGGTGTTATGGAATCAGCCGGTTTACTAATGAGGATAACCCAGAGTGTTATTAAATTTGCAAAATCAACAGGCTCACTTGTCGCTTCAACAGTAGCCACATGTATTTTTTTCAATATTACCGCATCAGACCAGTATATCTCAATCGTTGTTCCGGGCAGGATGTATTTCAAAACATTCAGAAACATGGGTTTAAAACCCGAGGTGCTCAGCCGGACCCTTGAGGATGCCGGCACTGTAACTGCGCCCCTTATTCCCTGGAATACCGGTGGGGCAACACAAGCCAGGGTTCTTGGAGTACCTACCCTCTCCTATCTTCCTTTTGCATTTTTTAACCTTATCAGTCCTTTCATGAGTATCTTTATGGCTGCTTTCAATATAAAGATACGCAGACTGGCAAAAGATGAACCTGATAAAACGCTGAAAGAGGAAGACAGGAAGGATTACTAAAGAGTTACGAGTTACAGGTTACGAGTTACGGGTTATGAAGAAATGCAAACTACGAAGGCGCAGACGCGGAGTTAAAGAGTTTGAGATTTGACGTTAGCACCCAGTAACCAGCAACATCACAAGGATGTAAACGTAAGGCGAATGGCAAAAATAGAATTATGAATAAAAAATAATGAAGTTGGCTTACCCAAAGGTCTTATCATCATCAAACGGCGAATCACCACTTCCTTTACTACCACCACGGGGAGTGGGGTTATCAGGAATGGTAGTCATCATGAAAAGTGACATCGAATTATCCAGTTCGATCTTTTTTATTTCAGGCTTTTTGTAAATCTTCTTCATGTTGTAAAAGAGCTGACTTTACCACTTTCAAAACTACAATAATTTAATAAATATACCAAAAATCATTCTCAACTTTGAAATTATTTGTTATAGATAGGACTAAAAAAGCGGGTAATGGGTTGCATTGATGTATAAAAGACTTGTGAATGCTTTGGATTAACCGTTCGCGAAATTCGCCTAAATTCGTTAAATTCGTACCAAGTAAATGAGTTTACCAAAACGATGCGGATAATACAATAAAGCCCCTAACTTACTCCTCGTACTATACCTCTTCTTCATGAAACGCAAGGTGGGAAAGAGATCGCCTATAATAAAAATTATCTTACGATGAAATCCTTGTATTTGCTTTATTGTTTGCCGGTAATTGTGTGTCCGGTTATTTAGGACCGGATGTCCCTTCGGCTGCGCAAGAAAGGTCCTGAATAACTGACAGGTATTATCCGGAATCTTTTCATTAATTAGTGTCTCCAGTGCCGGATGAATAAAAATTCCCCAATAACGCTTCAGAAGAAAAAGTTTAGCTGCTAAAATTTTTTCAAGTCCGGCTGCTTCTGCTTCTTTAAATAGTGCTGTATCTAAAAGCTCTTTTTTATATTTATCAACCATACAAAAGAGGTCGGTATATAAACGCAACTGCGATTCACCGTTATTTTCATGTTTGTCGAGATGCTTCACTAAATAAAGAAAAAACTCACGCACCGGCGGGATAAGCACACTGCTTTTGTTGAATGTTATTTCAGTACTGCCGGTGATCATTCTTTCTGTAAGTGAGTGGTCTGGTCCGTTGAAAAGTTCATGGTGTATCTCAACAGAAACACCTCCTTTGAACAACTCCGGCAGATGCTTGCCATAGTATGGCAGTATAAGATTATAGAGCGGTGACTTAAACGGGATTGACTGAAAACCATTATTTAGCAATATTCTTCTTGCTTCCATGCATTGTTTTCGGGGTACAAGAATATCAATATCGTTCATCTGTCTTAACCCCTTATTACCATACACAGACAATTCAAGAGCCATTCCTTTAAGCAATACCGTTTTTATTTTTTCCTGCCTAAATAAAAGCTCCAGTACTTGTTCAATATTTTTATAAAGGAATGTGTTACGTCCCAGGCTTTTCATCCTGCTGTTTGCAAGGGATGCTATTTTCTCTTCAGGCAGCAGGTCACCGGCACCTGTCTCTTTCAGGTTATGGTAAACTAGTGCTATAATGCCATGTTCGTTAGCCAGATATACGAACTTGTCAATATCTGTTATCTTCTTTGTAAGTATACGGATATTTTTTTTCTGCATTTCGCTGAAGGAAAGACGGCAAAGAGATATCAGTAATTGCTCTTCCGGTGATATATCGGCATGCATGCTCATAATTTGTATCCGCTACTTTGCTTAGTGTACATCTCATTGTAAATACCGCCGGCTTTCATCAGCTCATCATGCGTTCCTTCCTCAGCTATTATTCCTTTATCGAGCACCAGTATCCTGTCGGCCAGACTGACATTTGAAAAACGGTGACTGATAAGTATTGAAGTCCTGTCGCGGGTTATCTCTTTGAACCTGCTGAACAGCTCGTATTCAGTTGAGGCATCGAGGGCGCTTGTCGGTTCGTCGAGTATCAGTACAGGAGCATCCCTGTACAGAGCGCGTGCCATTGCTATCTTTTGCCATTCGCCCCAGCTAAGCTCACGACTGTCATCAAAAAGTCTGCCGATTACCGTATCATATCCTTTAGGCAGTGCCTCTATCAGTTCGTCAATGCCTGTTTGTGATGCCGATGTTTTTATTCTTTCCCTGTTTTGAGGTGTGAAGATATCCCCCATCCTGATATTATCACCTGCACTGAGGTTATACAGCATAAAATCCTGAAAGATAACAGAGAACAGTTTGCGGTAGGAAGCAGGGTCCATGTGTGTGATATTCTTACCATCAAGTGTTATTTTCCCTTCAGCCGGGTCATATAATCTGCATAGCAGTCTTACCAGTGTACTTTTACCTGCACCATTAGCTCCTACCAGCGCTATTGTTTCGCCCTTCCGGATCTCAAGATTAAGGTTTTTGAGCAGTGGTTCACCAGTACCCGGGTATGAAAAGGAGAGATTGCTAACATTGATACTCTTGTTGAGACTGCCAGGTTCAATAACAGGAGGTACAGCAACGATCTGCTCTTTAAGATTAAGAAATTCGAAGGTATCGCCAATAAAGAGGTTATCTTCATACAAACCTGCCAGCGATGAGAAGACATCTTTTATATATACCATACCCTGTCTGAAGGCAACGAGGTACATTGCCATATCGCCAACTGATATTTGTGAGCTGACTGTTTCTTTAGCGATATACCAAAGTGCTAAAAGAAATGCTGCAGCTTTGAATATGCCGGTAATAAGCTCAATGGATGTTCTCTTACGTATAATACCAATCTCTTCTTCTTTAAGTTCCCTGAAATTCTTACTAAAGAGATTAGCAAAATAATCGCCCAGTCCGAACAGGCGCAACTCTCTTGATGGTCTGTCGCCTGTTAGCAGCCATTTGAAGTATGCTGTTTTTCTTGCAGCGGGTGTTTGTTCGCGTTTGAAGTTATACAATACACCTGCATAATGCAGGCGAAGCCATATTCCCGGTATGTTGGCTGCCAGTAGAATTATTACTATCACCCAGTGTAAATAAAAAAGGAGTCCTGCCATCAGCAAAAGTGATAACAGTCCCCTGGCAATAGAAATAAGATTATTTACGATAGTGTTGGGTCTGTATGGTGCTTCGCGTGCTGCACGAGCCAGTGAATCGTAATATTCAGGATTTTCGAAGTGTTGAAGATCAAGCTGTATTGATTTGGAATGAAGTAGATTATGCATGTGCGACTCAAGACGGTAGGATTGTTTGTTACGCACAAGGTTACCCAGACTCGTTGCCGCCTCATCGAGGAATATTGTTATTACAATAGCAAGGATATACCATATTACCAGATTTAAATTTGCTTCCCCTCCCAGACCTGTTGCCCCGGTTATACCATCAACAAGTTGCTTGATAAGATATACCAGCACCAGAGGAAAGATGCTTCGCAAGACAGAAATGAAGATGTTTGCTGTAGCCCAGCCGGGAGCACTTTCCCATACGAGTTTTACTGCTTTTAAGAAAAGTAATCTGGTTTTATTGGATGGATAGTTCATTATTGTAAAAGTACAAATTTCACGAATTAAAACGAATTATGCGAAGGAGTTTGCTATACAAGTGAATGAGCCTGACCGTGAGACGGTTACGGCGGTAGTGTATTTTGTGGTGATATGGCCGGATTTTATTACCACGTCTTGTTTCAATAGCAGTAACTACGCCGGATATTTTATCTGCTGTAGTTGGTTTATCTTCATTCATACTACTGTCGCCTCGTGTGATATAGAAAGTATTATTATCCCGATGACGGATATCTGTCAGCCGGTGTAATACAAAATCGGAATCTCTCTTAAAAACTATTATATCACCAGGAATGAGGTTTGACTGATTATGGACAGGAGCGATAATTACAATGTCACCGGGATGTATTGCAGGAAACATACTGTAACCACCCGCTTTGATACGCAACGACTTACCCTCTGACAGAAGACTCAAGCTTACCTCTTTAAGAAAAATATGATCTGATCTGTTATTTTTCAT
>DAOVLD010000054.1 GCA_030631445.1 Bacteroidota bacterium | reverse complement strand
TACTTAGTATTAATCCCAATCCTGTACCTTTTTCATTGGCAGTACCCGGGTTGGAAGAATTTGCATCAATACGGAAAATGTTATCGATATCTTTCTTTTTAATCCCCATACCTGTATCGACTATAGTGATTTCAACAGACTTGCCGGTATCCTGAGCACCAATTTTAATACTTCCCTTTTCATAAGTGAATTTAATTGCATTTGAAAGCAGGTTTCTTATCACGGTAGTTATCATATTTCTATCGGCAAAAACCTGCAGCTGTTCAGGGATATCGACTGAAATGGCAATATTCTTTTTCTTCGCGTTATCATTTAACAGATCAATTGTGTTAGTAACAATATCATAAATCCCTGTTTTGGCTGGTTCGAATTTAATCCTGCCTGTTTGTGTTCCTGACCACTCAAGCAGGTTATTTAAAAGATCATAAGTTTCCTGACTGGTTTTATAGATACTTTTAACCATTTCTTTGATTTCTGCTTTGCTAAAAGCCTCAGTCTCATTATATAGCATTTCAGAGAAGCCAATGATTGAATTGAATGGGCTACGGAGATCGTGACTGATAATCGAGAAAAACTTGTCTTTAGCTGCATTAAGTTCCTGTAATTTCTTTTCGCTTTCTTTCAGTGCGTTTTCTGCTTCTTTTTGTGCGGTAATATCCCGTATTGCACCCTGGAAAGCAATCACTTCATCCTTATCGTCTTTTATTGGTACCGATGTAATAAGTGTATTGATAACAGTACCATTTTTCTTTTGCAGATTTACAGCAAAATCTTTTGTAAATCCCTTATTATCAATTTGCCGGGCATGTTTCTTTCTATCAGCCGGGTTTTCATATAAATCGGCAATTTTTACCTTTTCTAATTCTTCCTTATTTTCATAACCAAAGAATTCCGGAGCACTGTCACTCATATCAAGCCATTCTCCTTCTTTCGAAGTAATGAAGATGCAGTCTTTTGAAGTTTTAAAGAAAATGCGGTATTTTTCTTCGCTCTCCTGCAGTTCGGTTGTTCTTTCTTCTACTATTTTTTCAAGATGATCGCGATACTTTTGCAGTTCTTTTTCTGTCTTTTTGGTCTCGGTTATATCTCTTACTGTTGCTGTTAATAATTCCTTACCTTCCAATTTAACCCTGGTCAGCAAAACAGTTGCAGGAAACTCATCACCATTAATTCTTTTATGTGTCCATTCGAAGAAATGCGAACTATTTCGCATTGCCTTTCCTATCATTTTTCCGGCTTTTTCAGAAGAAAGCTGTCCATTCGGTTGATATTCCGGGGATAGATCACCGGGGGTTTTAGAAGAAAACTCTTTTTCATTCTTTGCCCCAAACATTTCGAGTGTAGCTTTGTTCCCTGCAGTAAACAGCCAGTCAGGTGGGGCAAGCAACATTATTGCATCCCTTGAAGATTCAAACAGGATTTTGTATTTTTTTTCCATACTGAAGTGAAAATATTTTGGAAATGTCCTTTGAAATTATTAAACCAACCAACTTACTAAAATAATAAAAATATTGATCAATTGAAAGTTTGAAGAATGAAGGGTGAAGGAAATGATGAACGATGAGTGTACGTTACTGAACACCTGAATGTACGATATTATAACAATTATTGGATTATTTAAATATGTTAAATTTATACAAAAAACTGAATACTATATATATAACAAGTTTAGCATTATATTTGATATGAATTCAGGGTAAATAAAGTGTCAAACAGATTTCCGGTATGATAAGACATTATTTCATAATAGCCTTCAGGAATATTATACGTCATTTAAATTACTCTCTTTTGAATATTGGAGGATTGTCTATTGGATTAGCCAGTTATATTTTTATTGCGATATACATTAATGACGAAATAAGCTATGACAAATTCCATAAAAAGGCAGAACGTATATACAGAGTTAATCGCCTGTATAATTCAAATGACGTAAATGAGGATGCTGCCACCTGTTCATTTCCTTTAGCACCTGCACTTGAATTTGACTATCCGGATATTGTGGAAAGCACCTGCCGGTTTTTTGATTTCCAGGTTTCTAAAATATTTTTCGAGTACCGTGAAGACACCAACAATATTGTAAAATATAATGAAAGAGGTTTCTTTCTGGTTGATTCAACTGTATTTGACATATTCACATTCCCTTTCATAAATGGTGATTCTGCTACTGCATTAAATAGTCCTAATACAATTGTTCTTACATCATCTGCTGCTAAACGGTATTTTGGGAATGAAGATCCTATTGGAAAAACTTTAGTTGCAGAAGAGGGGCTTAATTTTGAAGTTACAGGTGTTATTGAAGATGTTCCTTCACAATCACATTTCAAATTTGATATACTTGGGTCAATGTCAACATTTCGCCAATTGGGTGGGGGAGATCTGCCCCGAACCTGGATTTGGAATCCCTGCTGGACATATGTGCTGTTACATGAAAATGTTTCACCTGACATCCTGGAAGAAAAATTTCCTGATTTCTATCTGAACCATTATCCTGACTTTTCTGACCAGGATGTGACTCTTTATTTGCAAAAACTGTTACATATTCATCTGCAGTCGCATCATGATTATGAAATGCATCCAAACGGGAACATATTATATATGTATATTTTGTCTGCAATTGCTCTTATTATACTTGTACTTGCATGTATAAATTTTATGAATCTGACAACAGCTAATTCTGCTTCAAGGGCGAAGGAAATTGGAATAAAGAAGGTTTTTGGAGGAAGCAGGAGTAAGCTGACCGCTCAATTTCTTAGTGAAACAATTATCCATAGCCTTATTGCACTTGCTATTGCGGGAATAATAATAGAGTCGTTTCTTCCTTTATTTAATCACTTTACCGGAAAAAATATTAATCAGGCTTTATTATTGCAGCCTGCGGGTATTGTTCTTGCAATACTAGTTGCTATTTTTTCCGGTTTTCTCGCAGGAGGATACCCGGCTGTTTTCCTTTCATCATTCAAACCGGTAGCTGTTTTACAGGGAAATTTAAGCAAAGGTACCAAAAGCGGTATAGCCCGTGAGATCCTTGTAATTGTACAATTTTCTATTTCTATTGCCCTGATTATTGGCACACTGGTTGTTTTTTCACAATTAAGATTTATGAGAAATGCCGACCTGGGGTTTAAAAAGGACCAGATCATTCTAATTCCAACAGTAGGACAAATAGTAATCAACTATGACACATTTAAAGAGAATCTTTTAAAACATTCTGAGGTGGAATATGTTACCGGGATGGAGGATATTATTGGAGTCAATCATAACACCCGCCAGGTAATTATAGAAGGTTTATCAAATAACCAAAAATACTGGTATCCAATGTTTATGGTACGTCATGATTTTATTGAAACATTTAATATTGAAGTGGTTGAAGGCCGTTCATTCTCTAAAGAAATTACTTCTGATAATATAAATGCAATTATGATAAACGAGAAAATGGTAAAAAACCTTGGCTGGACAAATAAAGAAGCCATTGGCAAAAGTATCCGGTCAGACGGAAAGGAAAAGGTTATAGGGGTTTTTAGTGATTTCCATGTTCTTTCTCTCCATAAACCTGTTAATAACTTTATACTTGATATATTACAAAATCCCAACCAGGCAGCACATCTTACCCGTTATATTGCTATAAGGGTAAATACAAATAATTACAAGAAAACACTAACATTTATTAAAAATGAATGGAACAAGTTTGCACCAACACGCCCCTTCGAGTATTCTTTTCTCGATACGGAACTTGATAATCTGTATAAAAATGAAATCAAATTTGGTAAGTTTTCGTTAGTATTAACAATACTTGCATTGTTTATTGCATGTCTTGGATTAGTTGGTCTGGCTTCTTTTCTTGCTGCACAGAGAACTAAAGAAATTGGTATAAGAAGGGTTTTTGGAGCAAGAATACCGGATGTAATAAAGCTGCTATCCAATGAATTTATCCGACTGATACTCGTTGCAAACCTGATTGCCTGGCCATTTGCATATTTTGTTACAACCAGTTGGTTGCAAAATTTCTCACAGAAAACAGCAGTTAGCTGGACTCTTTACCTTTTTGCAGGCTTGATCACACTTATAATTACCTTGATAATAACTACTTCCAAAGCAATTTCAGTATCCTCACGAAACACGGCTAATACAATAAGACACAAGTAAGGAAGAAGGCAGAAGGCAGAAGGCAGAAGGGAAGAAAGGGGAGAAGTTAAGTAAGGTGAGTAGGAAGGGGTGAGAGATGAGTGAAGAAGTAGGGAGTAAGGAGAAAGATAAGAAAAAGTGAAAAGAGAAGAGCAAAGGGCGAAAAGGCGTGAACCCGTAACTCGTAACCCGCAACACGTAACTCTTTAGAAGAAAATGAATGTAAAATTTAGACTATAGAATTTTATTTATTTATTCTAAATTCATAATTGAACATTCTATCATACCACCACCAGGCAAAGAGACCAATAATAAAAACTCCCAGTATTCCTCCGCTCAACGCTGAGGGAATTGGATCTATTAATATATTCCTTACAATTCCGAGTATAACAAATACTGCGGCAATTACAGGTATCCATTCAAAATGATAGCGGATAAACAAAATGTATAACCCCAGCAATATCAAACCTGTGAGCAATCCTGATACAATCCAGAAGATATAATTGTCAAGCGAAGCAGCCTGGATCAATATACCTGCAAGAACGGTTAGTCCGCCAAACAACCATTTTGATTCAGACCATTTTTTTGTAAAAGTATGAAGTCCAAAATAAAGTATTAACAAAATACCGGTAATGCCTATAAAGCTTTGAATATCACCAATGCCTGTACTAACAATTGGTAACATTGAATTTGAAGCTTCAAAATCAGCCCAGAAAGGAGAGGTTTTTATTTCAAATTTTGACAACAGGGCATTTAGTCCGAACAGTGCCAAACCAAGCCCGATTGCTTTAAGCCAGTTATACTTATCTGAAACTTTCGCTGGAACCAGATTAACTGACATACCCCCGATAATACCAAGACCTGCTGAAGAGAATAATCCGGCTATCCCCAATAAAACAATAAACATTGTAACAAAATTCGACCATGGTAAACTGGTTTGATAACCGAACATTACAGAATCCCAGGTAAGAAAGCTGTCAAGAATAAACAAACAAAGTAGTCCAATTACGAAGTACAGGAATAATTTTACAGAGAATTCTTTCCTGGTCCACCTTACAATACCCCAAATCATACCTGCAATAAGCAAAATAATTGAAAATACACTCCCGATTATTTTAATAACGCTCCGTTTGCTTTGCCTGTCTTCATACGCTCTTTCCCATTCTTCCGGTACATGAACATAAGAAGATAGTGAAATAAGCTTATCACCGGCAATTGATATGCGGTATCTGCCCTGACCTTTATCCAATGTATAGTTTAATGTGTCAGCATACACAAAGGTCCAATCCCTGCGATTCTCCAGCATCTTTGGTGTAACAGAAATCTCTTTCAGGTTTTCTCTTTCTATACCAAGTACTTCAATTAATACAGAGTCTACTAAAGACTGAGCATCAGTTTGTTCCAGAACAGCACCTTCCCGCTTTTCTGGAATTACATGACTAAAACCAAGCACATTACCTTCCACATCAACATTCGCAAGGTATTCTTCAGCCCGGTCTTCAACTTTTCCTTTCGTTTTCACCAGTCTTACCGACCATCTCGGCGGAGAAAGAAAACCTCCAAGATATTTCTCATAATTTTCTTTCCCTGCTTCCTGCCAGATAAATTTATGTTGCAAGCCGGCATTATCGGTTATACCTGTTAGAACCGTCCATTCTTCATGATCAACATTAAATCTTTCCTTTAATGTTTTAATAGCTATTTCACCGGCTTGCTCTTTTGATACATCAAGTTGTGGTGCATCCTGTGTAAAAGGAGTGAAGAAGAGCCACAGAGCCAGACCTGCAATTCCTGCAGGGATCAATAATCGGGCATATGATTTTCGTTCAGGTTGTACTTCTATTTCTTTCTGAACCTTCTCTTCAGGTTCCGGGGGTTGTTCCCATCCGCTATTCCTGAGCTTATCAGGAACTTCTGTCCATTTCTTGTTTCTTATTCTGAAATAGAGTATAATCCATAAGGGCACGAATAAGAAAAACAGTACCAATATCCGATCTGTCCAGATACCTGGTGATTCTGCTACCCACAGGGGTAGTGAAAACCAGAAAACATCAACTGCAAAATGAGCAATAATTGCAGGTATCAATCCATATCCAAAATATATCAAACCAATAATAACAAACGGAACGATCATTTCAATGATACGGGCATAAGAAGGCTGCTGCGGATAGTTGGCATGAGCAGCCCCGAAAATTAATGTCTGGGCTACAAGTACCAGGACGATCCAGTAATTCTTGAACCTGGATTTGCGGGTAAGCAAAACTATTCCTGCCAGCGGAATTGCACGGCAAAGTGACTCTTCCCAAAATCCTGCCTGAAGAGATATCCCGATTGAATTAAACCAGGGCATATAACTTGCCAGGATATTCGGATCAGACAGGTTACCTGCCGGGCTCCACCAGCCATATTTTTTGGTTACAACATAGAACAACACATCAACACCTATCATGATCACCATAAACAGATAACCTGCCATTGTCTGCCCGAGCAGAGATAAGGAACCTCCTGTTTTACTTCCCCATGCTTTCCAAAGCTGCACATGGCCGGGGAAAGCAGAGCGTCCCAGACCTTCGGCTACCATAAATGTAAGTGCAAAAATTGCTCCCATACCTAATGCCAGCAGAAATCCAATTATTATAGAACTTGATAAGAAGTTTCCGGCAGAGGTAGATGTATCATAGCTAAACCATGATAGTGGAATCTCGTTTATTGTGACAAGAAAAACCGAACCTAACGCGATAAGAATTCCCCATTTTGCAGCCGGTTTCCAGATAAGCCTCCTGCGGCGAAGTAAGAAAAACAATCCAACAAATACTCCTCCAAGACCGTAAACTACCACAAGTCCAACTGTACCAAACAGCGCAACTGTATCGTTATTGGAACGCATCTCTGAATATCGCCGGTCGAACTCTTCCGGTATCTTAACAAAATGTCTTACCCGTGTGAGTTTATCGCCGCTAACCATTAATTGCAGCCTGTACCTTCCTTCTCCAATTTGTTCATCCTGACGCTCATATACAAAAGTATGGTCTATTCTGCCACTCTCAACCTCTTCTTTCGACTTTTCAACAAGCTCATAACCGGCAAAATTTACATTCCAATGCTTTTGGGATTCATCTGTTGCTATTCTCAATGCTTCATCCTCTACAAGAGCAGCTCCTTCTTCCGAATCAGCCAGTTTTTCCGAAAAACCATAAATTTCACCGGCGGGAGTAAAAGAAAAGATCACTTCGTTTGGTTCATGCTCCTTGAAATGCCTGACTTTCCAGTTATATGAACTATACAAACCTGTTTCAAGTATCTCGGTGAATTTTTCGAGACCTCCGGCTTCCAGTTCAACAAAATTCTGGAAAGAATTATCATTTTTAAAAACAGCTGCAGTTTTATAATCCAGAGGTCCCAGAAATGATTCCCCTGCAATAAGAGCAGCTTTTTCAAGAGCTGTTTCACGGTTCATTTTGATATCAAGACTTACAATCGGATTAGCCTTGTCAAAATTATTGAAAGCATAAATTGCACTGACAACAGCAATTGCAACAATAACAATCCATGTTATTGGCTTACGGAATAAATTGGTTTTCATTAGTTTATGAATAAGGTTAGGAGCAATGAAGCATAATATTTATCTGCATACAATATAAATATTTTTTTCAGAACCCATAAATTAAGAATATAGCTTCGTTAATTGATTAAAAAAAACCTTAATTTTCAGGTCTTAATAATAATTAGATAATAGTTGGCAGTCCCGAAAAAACAGAAATCTTTGATTTCATATTTTTTCGAGGATCCTCAAAAATTTACGCAATTCGCCAGCTGGCGAATGCTAATTTTCAGGATTGGCAAATCGGCAGTTGGCAAAAAAAAAAGATATCAATAAAAAAGATTATAGAAATGCACTTTAATTCAATTAATGAATCTGTATCTGAAATCCGGAATTCACTTCCGGCGGGAGTTTTGCTGGTCGCCGCGGCAAAAACCAGATCGCCTGAAGAAGTTCAGGTTGCTATACATGCCGGTATTAAAATACTCGGTTATAATTACCTGCAGGAAGCTGAACAGATATATCAAATTATCGGGAATAAAGTACAATGGCATATGATAGGGCATTTACAACGGAATAAAGTAAAAAATGCTGTTGATCTGTTTGACATGATTGAAACAATTGACTCTGTTAAACTTGCTGAAGAAGTAAATAAGCGATGTGTTGCAATAAACAAGATTATGCCGGTGCTTATTGAAATCAATAGCGGAAAAGAGTTGAATAAAACCGGTGTTTTACCTGAAGATGTTGACAAATTAATTATGGAGATAAGTAGCTTACCGAACTTACGTGTTCAGGGATTAATGACTATGGGCCCTCGTTTTGGAAATCCGGAAGATGCAAGGCTATATTTTAAAGCCACCAAATTTGCCTTCGATCGATTAAGCAAAGCTGGAATACCCAATGTAGAAATGCGTTATCTTTCCATGGGCATGAGTAACAGTTATAAAATTGCCATCGAAGAAGGGGCTAATATTGTCCGTGTAGGGACAAAACTTTTCGGCGAACGTTCTTGCCAGAGACACTGAATACGCGAAGATATAGCCTCAATTATCTCCGCAAGATATACTGAGAATAAGAAAAGGTGTATTTTTTAAGTAACAGGTATTTATTGTTTTATGATCCCAAACCACAAATATATTATGCAAGGTGCCCCTGGAGCATTAACAATCATTAATGGAAAGAAATGCCTCTATTTCGGTGGTACAAGTTATTACGGAT
>DAOVLD010000160.1 GCA_030631445.1 Bacteroidota bacterium | reverse complement strand
GTAGCTGAATATGACGGGATGTATATTTCACACATACGGGATGAAGAAAGTGGTCTGTTGAATGCTATGGATGAATTTATCGCAATATCTAAGGAAGCAGATATAAGATCTGAAATCTATCATTTTAAAGCTTCCGGCAATGAAAACTGGCACCTAATGGATCAGGCAATAAAACTAATTGAAAATGCAAGAAATGAAGGACTGGAAATCACTACTAATATGTATATGTATAATGCCAGTTCAACCGGATTGAACTTTTCCTTACCGGCATGGGCAAAAGAAGGAGGTCATGATGCTACAATGGAAATGATAGCCAAACCCTGGTTAAAGGCTAAAATGATAAAAGAGATTACTTTCCACGTTCCACCGGAAAAGATACTGTTAGTTGGATTTAAAAATGAAAAACTCCGGCACCTGATTGGAAAAACTCTTGCTGAGGTAGCAACAGAACGTGGAAAATCACCTAAAGAAACAGTTGTTAACCTGATATATGAAGACGACAGCAGGATCCGGGCAGTTTATTTTTCCATGTCAGAAGAAAATATTAATAAGAAAATATCACTTCCGTTCATGTCATTCTGTTCAGATGCGGGTTCTTATGCTACTGAAGGAGTATTTCTAAAACAAAGTACTCATCCAAGGGCATATGGCTCATTTGCAAGATTGTTAGGAAAGTATGTCCGCGAAGAAAAAATAATTACACTTGAAGAAGCTATAAGAAAATTAACATCACAACCCGCTCAGAACCTGAAGATCAGAAAAAGAGGCATGTTAAAAGAAGGACATTTTGCTGATGTGGTAATATTTGATCCGGATAAAATATCGGATCATGCAACTTTTAAACAACCACATCAATACGCTACCGGAATGATACATGTCCTGGTAAACGGCAAACAAGTATTAAAAGATGGAGAACATACGGGTGCTTTGCCGGGCCGGGTTGTCAGAGGTCCGGGATGGAAAACAGGGAAGTAATCAGTCGGCAGTCCCGGAAAAACAGAAACAATTTAAACAAGTATGTCAGGCGAAAAAGAAACATCTGTAATCGATTTTATTGAGAAGCAGATTCAACAATTTGTTAATGAACACCGACCACCCGTTGAAATCAGAGATAAACTGGATTTGGGATATTCATACATTAATAAAACTGTTGAAATATTTGAAATAAGATCAAGATGGGATAATGAAAAAATTAAAATAAAATCTCCGGTAGCTAAAACAAAATACGTGAAATCAAGGAATATCTGGATAGTTTATTGGATGAGAGCAAGCGGAAAATGGGAAAGGTACGAACCTAATCCTGAAATAAATAATATCTCGGAATTTTTTGAGATCCTGGAAGAAGATAAATATGGTTGTTTTTGGGGTTGATAAAATACTAATTGCCCGACAATAAAAAATCATATCTCCCCGAGCCTGTTGAAAAAATAATAAAAGCTATACTAAAGAACAAGTTAATAGCACGATTCAGTAATCAATTGTTTTGTGGGCGATACTGTCCACAATTGTCCTGATGGGGATTTGGTGGATATAGAAAAAAGATATGCAGGTTTACATATTCACAAACGTTATTTTCAATTTAATAAAAAAGTAAATGATAAAATACTCATAGAATGGCGGCATTGTCCAGCTTTTCACTGTGACAGTTTCATCGAAATAAATGATGATAACAAAAGGTATGTCAGAGCATTTTTATATTTTTGCCAATCGCTTTTCCAACCACATGTAATGCCTTATCAATTTGAAATGAAGGAAAATCGAAAAAAACCTTAGCAGGAAAAGATTCACTAACCTCATATGTTGGTTTTTCTCCTCCATTTTTCTATTTCCAATAATTCCGGCAATTTTTTTACGGAAAAAATGGATCAGATTTCTTCCAACAGGATAGCTTATATGGTAAAGATGTATCCATGCCCTGTAAAAATCCCTGACTCGCATTTTAGTGGGAACAACAGCATGAGCAAAGTCGAAGTAATCATAGTCCAAATAAATGCGACTTTTTGCCTTTACATACTGATCGGTCCCCGGAATGGGTGTAAGGATCGGGAAAATTGGACTGGTCAGATGATGCTGCCGTACATATTGTATAATTCTCCTGAAATCCTCTTTGTCAAATGATGGATCTATCAGGAAATGGGGCCTGAAAGGGATGCCAATTTTGTTCAATATCCTGGCAGCTTCCTCGTTTCTGGATACAATATTTCTTTTATTCAGTTCCTCAAGCTTCTTGTTATCTGTTCCTTCAAATCCTACACAGAGATTCTCCAGTCCAATCTTTTTCCAGGCTTTCATCAGGTCAGGAAATTTGATGATTATATCCGAACGACAATAGCCAGAGTATTTTTTCCTGATCTTTGCTTTGCGTATCATATAACATAACTTCTCATGGTTTTCAGGATGCATAAAGGTATTATCATCTGCAAAAAAAATATGGTTAATATGATGGGGCAAGCTGACTATTTCATGATAGACATCTTCCGGTCTGCGAATTAGGACACGACCAGTGTTAACTCTCCAAACCGAGCAGAATGTACAACGGTTAGTGCATCCCCTTGTGGTATTGACCAAAGCGGTTCTGAACCCCATATCACTTCTGTATTTCTTATGGTATTTTTTTATCAGCTCCCTGCGAGGATAAGGAATATCGGAAGCATCCATGTCATTTGGGTTTTCATTATGCACAGATAATTGCCCATTTTCAACTATTTCAATCCCCTGAATTTGGTCGAAATTTTTTCCCCTGGCCAGGGAATCAATAAATTCAGGAAAGCTTTTTTCGGCCCACCCAAGAAAAACGATATTTACACAAGGCATATGAAAATCTTCAGGTAACATGGTAGGATGATGACCTCCGACCAACTGGATTACATGAGGCTCCCTGCTCCTGATATGGTTCAGAATCCTTCGGGCAGGTTTAACATGGATAGTATTATTTACAGTAATCCCTGTTACATTTGGCTTGAAATAAGAGAGTTGATGATCTAGTTCGTGAATATTATCAATCCGTAAGTCCAGAATTTGAACTTCGTGTTCAGGGATAGTAGCAGCCAGGACTTCCAGCGCAAGTGGTTCCAATCTTCCGAAAGTCAAACTTACTTTATTATCCGGAGGATGTATGAGAAGGACCCTCATTTTGTATACAGATAATTCAATGTCAATTAAGTAAATATATAAAAATCCCGGATAACACTGATTATTAATGTGATATATTTCACTTAATAATATCCGGGAAACTGGATCGCACCTCTGTCATCACGCGGGATAGCAGGAAAGAATCTCTTTCATGCACAGTTTTCCACGCCTGACTTGAAAAAGATTATTCGCTTACCTTCCTCCGTCAGGCGGCGCTCGTGATCCTTTTTGGGGGCATTCTCAATCAAAAAACTTCACCGCGATGCGGTTCCTTTTATGTCGCTTTTAGTTTATACAAACAAGCTTGAAAAATTATAAATTAATTACTGTTGGGTTACTGGATTACTCGCTTGCCTTCCTTCGTCAGGCGGCGCTCGTGATCCAATTTGGGGGCCTTTGCAATCCAAAAACTTCACCGCGATGCGGTTCCTTTTATTTCTCGCCAATACTTTCAAAAACAAGTTTTTGATGGATTGTCTCAAAATAAAAAAACCCGGACAAAGTCCGGGTGAAGTTTTTGTGGTGTGGGCGATACCGGAGTCGAACCGATGACCCCCTGCTTGTAAGGCAGGTGTTCTGAACCAACTGAACTAATCGCCCTTAAATTATCTTATCTTATCATTTATTCTCAACTACTGACCCTCCCGACTTATCAGTCGGGATGTTCTGAACCAATCCCGAAAATCTTAGAAGCTTCGCTTCTTTAGATTTTCGAGGATGCTCGAAAAACTTACGCAATCAAAGATTGCTGGTTTTTCGGCACTGAGCTAATCGCCCAAACGGAGTGCAAATATAAACCTCCTTTTTATTTCTGCAAAAAGAAATACAAATTTATTAGTGTCTGTTAATAAAGTCAGCATTTTATTTTAAAAAAGCACCAAATTACAAAACACAAAACACAAATAAATTACAAATCCCAATCCCAAAATCTCAAGACAAATTTTGTATTTGTTTGATTATTTTGAATTTAAGTAATTAATTATTATTTACTCACAATTAATTAATTTTTAAGGTGTTCATGAACTCACTTCGTTCGGTTGATATTTGATGTTTGCTATTTGTAATTTTTAATTTATAATTTTTAATTTGTATTTAAACTTTCGGACTTTATAGACGGGCTCTAATTATAATACTTCAGCAACTACAAAAGTGCTTCCTCCTACAAAGATCATATCCTGTTTGTCCGCCTGTTGCTTTGCTGCATCCAGGGCAGCTTTCACCGTGTCATATAATTCCCCTGCCAGTCCATATTTTGCTGCTTCCTTCTTCAAAATATAACTGTCCAGCCCACGGGGAATATCAGGTCTGCAAAAATAATAATTGGCTTCTACCGGAAATAATGGAAGGATATTAGCCGGATCTTTATCATTCACCATCCCTATAACCATGTGTAAATTTTTCCAAGCTGTCTGCCTGATCTGCTCCATTACCAGAATTAAACCTTCCCTGTTATGCCCCGTATCACAAACTATCAGCGGATTATTTCCCAATACTTCCCACCTCCCCCGAAATCCGGTATTCTTCCTTATCAGTCTCATTCCTTTGTAAAGCGATTCCCGGCTTATTCTTAATTCTTTCTCATTTAACTTTTCCACTACCTGTAAAGCGGTAATAACATTTCTTCGCTGGTATATCCCGTTCATATCAATCTTTAATTCCAGATATCCCTCCCCACCCTTCTTTTCAATATTCATTACCTGCAAACCGTCAAGTGACATAAATGAGTATTCCGAACTAAAATTATGGTCAGCAAACACTATTTCAGAACCTGTTTCCCGGGCTTTACCAATAAAAACATGGTCTGTTTCTTTGCCCGTTTCG